>NZ_RBLN01000170.1:0-4699 GCF_003989405.1 Micrococcus sp. HSID17227
CACCTCAAGGGCAAGTTGCGGGTGAGCGAACGGATGGCGTGCCGTCTGGTCGGGCTGAGCCGCTCCGCGTACCGGCGACCGCTCAAGGGCGACACGGTCGCGGACCCGGATCGGGCGCTCAGGGAGTCGTGCCGCGCGTGGCGAGGCGGGGCGCGGAGATCATCGAGGTGCGCGGGGCGAGCTCGGCGGCGTCGGCGGCGTCCGCGGCGATCGATCACATGCGCGACTGGACCCTCGGCACCGGTGTGGACGCGGACGGTGCGCCGCGCCGGACGTCGGCCGCGGTGGTCTCGGACGGCTCCTACGGGGTGCCGGAGGGGCTGATCAGCTCGTTCCCCGTGACGTCCGACGGCGGCACCGCGTGGCGGATCGTGCCGGGGCTGGAGCCGGACGAGTCCGTGCTGCCGGGTGAGGGCGGGCGGCTGGCCGCGACCGTCGCCGAGCTGGAGGCCGAGCGCGACGCCGTGCGAGGGCTGGGCCTGCTCTGAGGCGGCCGGGATCTTCTGCGTCTCTGACCCTTCTGGGGGCGTCCCCACCCGCCGGAAGGGTCAGATGCGCAACAGATTCGTGCGGGGACGGGCGGGCGTGGGATCAGTCCGCCAGCTCGGCCCGCGTGGGCGGGTCCGCCCCCGGGCGGGAGGCCGTGATCGCCGACGCGCGGGAGGCGTAGATCAGCACCGACTCGACGTCGGCCGGGTCCATCGCGTGCAGGCGGCCGCGGTTCGCGGCGCCGAGCAGGGAGCGGTCGTCGAGGGCGGCGAGCAGGGCGGCGGTGAACGAGTCGCCGGCACCCACGGTGTCCGCGACGTCCACGGGCACGATCGGGCGCTCCACCACGCCGTGCGCGGTGACGGCCACGATGTCCTCGGCGCCGCGGGTCATCACCACGAACGCCGGGCCCATCCGCTGCCACGCCTGCAGCGACTCGAGCAGCGGGCGGTCCGGGTACAGCCAGGCGATGTCCTCGTCCGAGGCGTGCACCACGTCCGCCAGCCGCACGGACTCCTCCGCGCGGGCGCGGGCGAACGCCCGGTCCGGCACGATCGTGGGCCGCACGTTGGGGTCGTAGCTGATGGTCGTGACCGCGGAGATCCGCTCGAGCAGGGCCATCACCTCGGCGTCGCCGGGGGCGAGCATGGTGGCGATGGAGCCGGCATGCATGTGGTGCAGGGGGCCGCCGGCGGCGTCGTCGAAGTCCCGGGCGAGCGCGGCGGCGGGCGGCAGCGTCCAGTCCAGCTCGAACTCGTAGCTGGCGGCGCCCGTGGGGTCCAGGCGGGCGGTGGCCACGGAGGTGGCGGCGGCATCCGGCTCGAGCAGGCAGCGCACGCCGTTCTCCCGCAGATGCGAGGCGATCATGTCCCCGTGCGCATCGCGGCCGAGGCGGCCGGCGAACAGGACGGGCCGCTCCAGCCGACTCAGGCCCACGGCCACGTTCAGGGGGCTGCCCCCGACGTGCACGCGGGGGGTCGCGGTGTCCGAGACCACGACGTCGACGAGCGCCTCTCCGATCACACCACAGTACTGAGCCACGCGCCCCACGGTACCCTAATCACCGGCGCGGAACCGGGGCTGTGCTCAGGCTTCCAGGCCCCCGAGAAACGCCCGACACCCCCATCCCCGACCCCTCGGCAGGCGGCCATGTCCCCCACCCCCACCCGGCCCTCGCGCGGCCCCGGCTGGCGCCTCCACGGCGACGGCCGCACCATCACCCCGGGCACCGTCGTCGCCCCGGACGAGCGGCTGAGCTGGCCCCGGACCGTGGGCATCGGCGTGCAGCACGTGATGGCCATGTTCGGCGCCACCGTGCTCGTGCCCGCCCTGACCGGCATGCCCGCGACGACGGCGCTGCTCTTCTCCGGCCTGGGCACCCTGCTCTTCCTGGTCATCACGGGCAACCGCCTGCCCTCGTACCTGGGCAGCTCGTTCGCGTTCATCGCACCCCTGACGGCCGCCGCCGCGATCGGCGGCACGGGGGCCGCGCTCGGCGGCATCCTGGTGACGGGCCTGCTGCTCACGGTGATCGGCGCGATCGTGCACCGCGCCGGCACCGGGTGGATCCACGCGCTCATGCCGCCGGCGGTGATGGGCACGATCGTGGCCCTGATCGGCCTCAACCTCGCCGGCGCCACGACGACGGCCATGCAGGAGGTGCCGGTCACCACGTTCGGCACGGCCCTGGCGGTGGTGCTCACGGCCGTGACGTTCCGGGGGCTCCTGGGCCGCCTGTCCATCCTCGTGGGCATCGTGGTGGGCTACGTGCTGGCCCTCGCGCAGGGCCAGGTGGACTTCGCCGCCGTCGGGGAGGCCGCCTGGATCGGGCTGCCGCCCTTCCACGGCCCGGAGCTGCGCTGGGACCTGCTGCCCCTGTTCCTGCCCGTCGTGCTCGTGCTGGTCGCGGAGAACATCGGCCATGTCAGGACCGTCGGGCTGATGACCAAGCGCGACCTGGACCCGCTCACCGGCCGTGCCCTGATCGCGGACGGCCTGTCCACCATGCTCTCCGGCGCGGGCGGCGGCGTCGGCACCACCACGTATGCGGAGAACATCGGCGTGATGGCCAGCTCGCGCGTCTACTCGACGGCGGCGTACTGGGTGGCCGGCCTGACCGCGATCGCCCTCGCGTTCCTGCCGAAGTTCGGGGCCGCCGTCGCCACCATCCCGGCCGGGGTGGCCGGCGGCGCGGGCATCATCCTCTACGGGATGATCGGCATGATGGGCGTGCGCATCTGGGTGCAGAACCGCGTGGACTTCTCCAACACCGTGAACCTCATGACGGCGGGTGCGGGCCTGATCATCGCGATCGCCGACCCCCAGCTCGTGGTCGGCGGGCTCGTGTTCGGCGGCATCACGCTCGGCACGGTCGCCGCCCTGGTGGTGTACCACCTCATGACGGCGATCGCCCGCGCCCGCGGCACCGAGCCGGTGCCCGAGGACGAGGAGCAGTTCGAGGCCTCGGAGGCCGGCCGGCTCGGCTGACCCCGATCCCGCGCCACGCGCATCCCCGCGCCACGCGCACTTTCGGTCGTGAGATAGGGCCAATCTCACGACCGAAAGCGCTGAGAACCCCCATTTCACGTTCGAAAACGCGGGGTGGGCGGACTGGGGCGGGGCCGGGCGGGGCTGGGGGGCGGGTCCCGTCAGCCGGCCGCGACCTCCTCGTCGGCGAGGGCGAGGACCTGGTCGAGCACGTCGAGGCCGAAGCGCAGGTCCTCGTCCGAGATGTTCAGCGGCGGGCACAGGTGGAACCGGTTCTCGGCCATGAACAGCAGCAGCCCGCGGTCCTTGGCCTCGGCCATCATCCGCCCCATCACGGGCGCGACCTGACCGAGCGGGGCCAGCCGCTCCCGAGTCTGCCGGTCCTTCACCAGCTCGACGGCCCAGAACGCGCCGGCGCCGCGCACGTCGCCCACGCTCGGGTGGGCCGCGGCGATCTCGGCCAGGCGCGGCCCGATGACCTCCTCGCCGATGCGCTTCGCGTGGGCGACCATGCCCTCCTCCTCCATCGCGGTGATCGCGGCGACGGCGGCCGCGCACGCGAGGGGGTGGCCCGAGTAGGTCAGGCCGCCGGGGTAGGGCGTGGTCGCGAAGCTCTCGTAGACGTCGTCGCTCATGGCGACGCCGCCCAACGGCACATACCCGGAGTTGACCCCCTTGGCGAACGTGACGATGTCCGGGGTGACGCCCGTCAGCTGGTGGCCGAACCACTCGCCCACGCGGCCGAAGCCGACCATGACCTCGTCGATGATCAGCAGGATCCCGTGCTCACGGCACAGCTCCTTGACGCCGGCCATGTAGCCGGGCGGCGGCAGGAAGATGCCCGCGGTGCCGGGGACGGCCTCGAGGATCACGGCGGCCACGGTGGAGGGGCCCTCGAGCTCGATCACGTCGCGCAGGTGGGCCAGCGCGCGCTCGGCCTCCTGCTCGTCGCTCTCCGAGCCGAACGCGGAGCGGTACGTGTACGCGGGCTGGAAGTGCACGACGCCGTCGGACGCCGAGTCCGAGCCCACGCGCCGCAGGGAGCCGGTCAGGTTCGCCGTCAGGCGCGTGGCGCCGTGGTACGAGAGGTACGCGGAGAGCACCTTGTGCCGGCCCGTGTGCAGGCGTGCCATCCGCACCGCGTGCTCGTTGGCCTCCGCGCCCGCGTTCGTGAAGAACACGTGGTTGATGGACTCCGGCAGCCGCTCCGTGATCAGCCGGGCCGCCTCGGACCGGGCGTCGTTGACGTGCTGCGGGGCCACGGTGGCGAGCGTCTCGGCCTGCTCCCGGATCGCGGCCACGATCTTCGGGTGGCGGTGGCCGACGTTCGTGAAGACGAGCTGCCCGCTGAAGTCGACCATGGGCCGACCCTCGCCGTCCCACACCCACGACCCCTCGGCGTCGAGGATGGTCATGGGTGTGAGGTCGCGCTGCGCGCTCCACGAGTGGAACACGTGCGCGCGGTCGAGCTCGTGGGCGCGGCGGCCGCGCTCGATGGCCTCGTCGCTGATCCGGGGGTCCCGGCGGCCGACGTGCTGCTGATGCTCGGACATGCGCCCTCCTTGAGTGTGATGCGGCTCATTCCGAGCATAGGCGCGCCCGCCCTCAGCGCGAGCTGGCGCCCCGCCGCCCGCGCGCCACCCCCACGAACGCCTGCACGAGCTCCGAGTCGGCCGCCTTGAGCCAGGCCAGGGCGACGTCCCAGCCGGGGTGGCGGGCGTCG
>NZ_RBLN01000016.1:0-21369 GCF_003989405.1 Micrococcus sp. HSID17227
TCATCGTGGTGATGTCCTTTCGAGAGTGCTGTGGAAGGTTCGCTCGAAGGCTCCCACGGTGACCGCGTCCGTCTCGAAGATGGTCGTGGCCACCGGGGAGGGTTACACCACTATCCGGGACTCAACTGAGCGCGTGCTCGCCTACACGCGCGAGCAGCTCCATAGCGGGAAGTTCCCAAAGGAGCCTGCCCGCGTCTGGCTGGTCTTCCTGGCCGAGGGCGCGCTTCGCTCTCGCCTCACCGCCGTGTACGAGAACCGTGGGGAATCCGTGGCCGAGCGCACGCAGCGGCACCGGTACTACGATGTCGTGCCGGTGCCGGTGCTGGGGTCCCTGGAAGAGCGCCTGGTCGTGGAGTGGTCGGCGGACCCCGTCAACTGGGTCAAGCGCGGCGTGGCTGCGGCCACTTTTCCCGTCTTGGAGATCGCCGATCCCACCACGGAGGCGTTCCCCGGGTTCGACCATGTGCTGCTCAGCTACGGGGACCTGCAGTCAATGGTGACCGAGACCCGCTATGCCGGCTGGCGCACCGCCCTGCAGGCTGTACGCGGGATCTACCTGATCGCCGATGAGACCGAGGGCCAGTGCTATGTGGGCAAGGCTGACGGCGAGCGTGGCGTGCTTGGTCGGTGGGAGGCCTACGCCCGGGATGGGCACGGCGGGAACACGGCCCTGCGCGACGCCCTCGCCCTCGACCCCGCCCAGCCGAGCCGCTACACCTTCAGCCTGCTCCGCGTGTTCGGCTCCAACACTCCGCAGGCCCAGATCGACGCCGCGGAGAAGCACTACAAGGACGCTCTGATGACGCGCCGGTTCGGGCTGAACCGGAACTGAACGGACTTCGTAGTCCTGGGGGAGTGGGCGAAGGTCAGACGGGGGATGGACTGCCCGCGCCGAGCCTCGGGGAAGAGGACAAGCGCGCCATCCCGGCACTGCAGCCATCGCTGAGTTCCTCGAATGTGACTGCCCACGAGCACACGGGGCATCTGCAAGCCGCCCGCATTGATGTCGTCGCGCGGGCGGGTCTGATGGGTGTGAACGGCCCACCCGGAACCGGCAAGACGACGATGCTCCGGGACATCCTGGCGTCCAACGTCGTCGAACGAGCACGCCGATTGTCGGCGTGTGAGAACCCATTCGACGCCCTCACCGAACGCACCCATGAGTGGACCGGCGAGGGCAGGATGCGACGACGGGCGCGCGAACTCCGGCCCGAGGTGGCCGGCCTCGAAAAGGTGGTGGCCTCGGTGAACAACGCGGACGAGGAGAACCTCTCCGAGGAGATTCCACATCGGAGCGCCACCAAGGACGGCCGACACGTGGATGCGGACTACTTCGCCTGCCTGGCCACCGCCGCCTTGGGCGGAAGCGGCGGGGGAAGAGGACGCCCTGGGTGAGGACAGCTTGACGTCGGAGCAGCCGGGCACCTCGGGCCTGGCCACTGCGCCGATGGCAACGGCACCGACTCCGCCCCGCTCCGCGCGCAGGCGGCCGACGAGGGGGTAGTGCTGCTCGGGGTCCTTCTGGAGGGCCCGGACCGGCCCGGGGCGCACGGGGCGCACGGGGCCGGCCGGACCGACCTACGGACCGGACGGCTCAGCCCTGGGCCGACTCGACGTCCTCGTCGACCCAGTCGCGGGAGCGTTCCACGGCCTTCTTCCACAGCCGCAGGGCGCGCTCAACCTCCTCCTCGTCCGTGGTGGGCTCCCAGCGCTTGTCCTCTTCCCAGTTGGCCACGAGCTCGTCCTGGGACGCCCAGAACCCCACCGCCAGGCCTGCGGCGTAGGCGGCGCCGAGAGCGGTGGTCTCGATGACCTTGGGGCGCACGACGGGCACGCGCAGCAGGTCCGCCTGGAACTGCATGAGCAGCTCGTTGGCGACCATGCCACCGTCGACCTTCAGTTCGGTCAGGTCCACGCCGGAGTCCGCGTTCATGGCGTCCAGGACCTCGCGGCTCTGGAAGGCGGTGGCCTCGAGCGCCGCGCGGGCGATGTGCCCCTTGTTGACGTAACGGGTCATGCCCACCATGGCGCCGCGGGCCGTGGCGTCCCAGTGCGGGGCGAAGAGGCCGGAGAACGCGGGGACGAAGTACACGCCGCCGTTGTCCTCCACGCCGGCGGCCAGGGTCTCGACCTCCGGGGCGCTGCCGATCATCCCGAGGTTGTCCCGCAGCCACTGGATCAGCGAGCCGGTGACGGCGATCGAGCCCTCCAGCGCGTACACCGGCTTCTGGTCGCCAATGCGGTACGCCACCGTGGTGAGCAGGCCGTTGTCCGAGTGCACCGGCTCCTCGCCGGTGTTGATCAGCATGAAGTTGCCGGTGCCGTACGTGTTCTTGGCCTGGCCGACCTCGAAGCACGCCTGGCCGAAGGTCGCCGCGTGCTGGTCGCCCAGGATGCCGGTGATCGGCGTCTCGCGCAGCAGCTGCTGGCCAGACACGGTGCCCACCTCGGCGGAGGAGCTGACGATCTCCGGGAGCATGGACATCGGGATGCCCATGTCCGCGCAGATCTCCTCGTTCCAGTCGAGGGTGTCCAGGTTCATCAGCATGGTGCGGGAGGCGTTGGTGACGTCGGTGACGTGCCGGCCGCCCTCGCCGCCGCCGGTGAGATTCCACACGAGCCACGAGTCCGTGGTGCCGAAGATGAGGTCGCCGTTCTCGGCGGCCTCCCGGGCACCGTCCACGTTCTCCAGAATCCAGGCCACCTTGGGGCCGGAGAAGTACGTGGCCAGGGGCAGCCCGACGCGCTCCTTGTAGCGGTCCGCGCCGACGTCGCCGGCCAGGCGCTCGCAGAGGTGGTCGGTGCGGGTGTCCTGCCACACGATGGCGTTGTACACCGGCTTGCCGGTGTTGCGGTCCCACACCACGGTGGTCTCACGCTGGTTCGTGATGCCCACGGCGGCGACGTCGTGTCGGGTCACCTCGGCGCGGGCCAGGGCCTCGCCGATGACCTCGCGGGTGTTCGTCCAGATCTCCACCGGGTCGTGCTCCACCCAGCCGGCGCGCGGGAAGATCTGCTCGTGTTCGCGCTGACCAGTGGACACGATGGCCCCACTGTGGTCGAAGAGGATCGCGCGCGTGGACGTGGTGCCCTGGTCGATGGCCATCACGTAGCGGGGGGTGGTCATGTCCTACTCCTTCGGAGGTGGTCACGGGGGTGTGGGGGTGGCGGGCACGTTCCCGCAGGGGAACGTGCCCGCCGGGGTTGGACGGGCAGACCGCTCAGACGAACAGAGGCGCGGCGAGGCCGGCCAGGACGGCGCCGACGAGCGGGCCGACGATCGGCACCCAGGCGTAGCCCCAGTCCGAGCCGCCCTTGTGCCGGATCGGCGCGACGGCGTGGAACAGGCGGGGGCCCAGGTCGCGCGCCGGGTTGATGGCGTACCCCGTGGGGCCGCCCAGGCTCGCGCCGATCGCGACGACGAGCAGGGCCACCGCGAGCGGGCCGAGCCCGGAGGGGGTGGAGCCGAAGAGCAGGATCACGAACACCAGGACGAACGTGGCGATCACCTCGGTGACCATGTTCCACAGCGGGTTGCGGATCTCGGGGCCTGTGGCGAAGGTGCCCAGGATCGCCCCCTGGTCCGTCTCCGCCTGGTAGTGGTCGCGGTAGGCCAGCCAGGCCAGGGCCGCGCCGAGGAAGGCGCCGATCAGCTGCGCCGCGAAGTACGCGAGCGTGGTGCCGAGGGTCACGGCGATGCCGGGGGCGTACTCCTCGGCGCCGCTGACGAGCAGGCCGACGGTCACGGCGGGGTTCAGGTGCGCACCGGTCGCGGCAGCGACGTAGACGCCCGCGAAGACGCCCAGCCCCCAGCCGAAGCTGATGAGCAGCCAGCCTCCGCCGTTGCCCTTGGTCTTCGTCAGGACGACGTTGGCGACGACGCCGACGCCCAGCAGGAGGAGGATCGCCGTGCCGGCGATCTCATGCAGGAAGATCGTGCCCATGGACGGGCTCCTTTCCGTGGACGGGGGCGGCGTCGGCGGCTGCGAGCGCGGCGGCGGCGGTGACGTCGTCGTGGGCGGTCTCGCCGCGGAGGCGTGCGGCGACGAGGTTCTTGTACGCCCGGATCTCACCGGCGATGCGCTCTTCATCCCAGCCCAGCTCGGGGGCCACGAGGGACGCGATCTCCTCGGCTGCCGCGACGCCGCGGTCGCGGACCTCGGTGGACAGGCGCGTGCGGCGCTCGATGACGTCGTCCAGGTGGACGACGCCCTCGGCTCGGGCGGCGTAGACGATCTCGGCGCGCAGGTAGCGCGGCGCCTCGGCGAGAGGGACGCTCAGGGACGGGTCGCCGTCGATCAGGTCGAGCACGTGGCGCAGCACGGTGCCGTAGCGGAACAGGAGCCGGTCCACGCGGGCCTCGTCCAGGCCGTAGTCGGCGGCGATGCGGTCCGCCTCCGCCTCGATCTCCGAGTAGCCGAGGCCGCCGAGCACGGGGATGTGCTCGGTGAGGCTGGGACGGGTCGGGTGGGTCTCGCGCACCACGAAGTCCACGACGTCCTCGGCCATGGCCCGGTACGTGGTCCACTTGCCGCCGGCCACGGCGGTGAGGCCGGGGGCCACCTCGGTGACGGTGTGCTCACGGGAGATCTTGGTGGAGCCGCCGTCGGATCCGGTGACCGGCTGCAGGAGCGGGCGCAGGCCGGCGTACGTGGCGATCACGTCGTCACGCGTGAGGTCCTCCTTCAGCACCGCGTTGGCGTGCTCGAGGATGTAGTCGATGTCGTCCGCGGTGGTGGCCGGATGGGCCACGTCCTCCGCCCACGGGGTGTCCGTGGTGCCGATCACCCAGTACTCGTCCCACGGGATGAGGAACAGCACGGACTTCTCCGTCTTGGTGATCACGCCGGTGGCGGCGTCGGCGCGGATGCGGTCGCGCGGGACGGTGATGTGGGCGCCCTTGGAGGCGAGCACCTCGAGGCCGCCGTCGGCCCCGGCCAGCTCCTGCTGCTCCTGGGTCCACACGCCCCCGGCCAGGATCACGGCGCGCGCGTGCACGTCGAACTCCTCGCCGGAGGTCTCCTCGCGGACACGCACGCCCTGCACACGGCCGTCGTCGCCGCGCAGGTAGTCGGTGACGGCGGTGTAGTTGGCGGCCACGGCGCCGTGGTCCACGGCGGAGCGCACGAGCATCATGGCCAGGCGGGCGTCGTCGAACTGGGCGTCGGCGTACTCCACCGCGCCGACGATCTTCTCGTCGTCGAGGGAGGGGAAGGTCGCGGCCATGGAGCGGCGGCTGAGATGGCGGTGCGCGCCCATCGCGCGGCGGCGGCCGAGCGACTGCATGGCGTCGTACATGGTGACGCCGGCGCCGATGAAGCCGCGGTCGATCACCTTGTGGAAGAACGGGAAGACGAAGCGCAGGGGACGCACCAGGTGGGGCGCGGTCTGGGTGAGCAGCAGGTCGCGCTCCCGCAGCGCCTCGTACACCAGCTTGACGTCCAGCATCTCGAGGTAGCGCAGGCCACCGTGCATGAGGCGGGAGGAGCGGGACGAGGTCCCGGAGGCCCAGTCGCGGGCCTCGACGATGCCCACGTCGAGGCCGCGGGTGGCCGCGTCGAACGCGGCGCCCACGCCGGTGGAGCCGCCGCCCACGACCAGGATGTCGAGGGGGGCCTCCGGGCTGGTGGCCCGGAGGCGGGCGAGGTGGTCCTCCCGCGTGGCGGCGGAGAGGGGGACGGTTCGCAGGGTCGGCATGGGGGGTTGCTCCTTTATCAGTGGAAGCACAGTGTAGTGGCGTGGCTCACGATACCCAGTATCAGCACGAGCCGAGGTCCATGATGTCACTCCCGGGCCGCGGGTATGCACGCGTCGGGTACGGTCTCGCGGAACCCGAGCCGCTCGAACAGCGGCACGTCGGCGCGCGTGGAGGTGGCCCGTCTCGCACGGTCCCCGGACTGTGGCACCTCACCCTGTTCCGCTGGAACGAGGGCGGAGCGCCTCGGGTGACGCGTGCCCTCGGGTGAGGCCCCGCCCCTACACTCCGACCATGGACATCACCGTCGGCGCCGTCGGCCGCGCCTCGCTCTCGGACTGGGAGCAGGAATGCTGCGGTGACTCGATCGCCGTGGGGGAAGTCCACGAGCTGATCCTGCTGCCCTCCCGGGGAGTGAGTCAGGCTGGGCCCCTGGCCTCTGCAGGCTGGGTCGTCACCCATCACGACGACGGCAGCCCCGCCGGGTCGATCCCGTTGCGTCGTGTGCGGGCCGTGGTGAGGGCGGCACACGAGGTGTGGCCCTCGGGGCGGCTCGCCGAGATCGACCGCGTCCCCGGCCACGCTGACCTGGCGATCCTTGAGCCGGAGGAGGCCACCGGCCTCAGTATGGGGGAGGTCGTCTACGTCGGCGCCTACGAGCCGGTGCTCCCCGAGACTCCCCGCCCTGACGAGTGGCTTCTCGACCTGGAGATCCTCGAGGACCTCGGTCCGCACACCTGGTGAGCCTCGCGAGTCCACCCCCTCACGGTGTCGAGCTGCATGGGGTGAGCGTAGAAGTCCGTTCGTCGTCATAGATGGCCCCTCACCCCCCGGTCGCTCGCGAGCATCGCGTAGACGAGGGTGTCCGTCCACTCGCCCTTGCTCCACAGGTCCTGCCGGTGGTGTGCCTCTCGACGCATCCCGAGCATCTCGGCCAGTCGGGCGGACGCCGTGTTGCGGGCATCCATCTGTGCCACCACCCGGTGCAGGCCAGACGTCTCGAACCCCAGGTCCAGCAGCGCAGCCGCGGCCTCCCGGGCGAAGCCTTGACCGGCATGTCGCGGATCCAGTGCCCAGCCGATCTCCGCGACACCGCGCTCGCGGTCCGTCAGCCACAGGATCACGTCACCCACGGGGACGCCCGCGTGCTCCACCACCAGGGACGCCGCCCCGGACGGGCCGCCGAGGTCGTCCCACGTGATCCGCTTGGCCAGCTTCGCCCGCGCGGTCGCCTCGTCCCAGGGCTCGTCCAGCAGGTGGCGCACCACCTCGGGCTGCGTGTACATCTCCTGCAACCAGCCGAAGTCGTCCTCCCGGTGCGGCCGCAGCGTCAGCCGCGCGGTGGGCAACGGCCAGTCAGGGGCGCGGCCGCCCGCAGCCGCGCCCTCCTTGCGCCCCGCCGGAGGCGGGGCGTCGACGTCGGCGGGGACCGGCGTCGTCGTGCCGGACGCCCAGTCCTGGCGCAACATTGCGTAGGCCACGGACGCGAACGGCTCGCCGCCGTCCACGGGCCAGCCGCGCCGGTAGTGCGCCTCCTTGACCCAGCCGGCCCGGCGGAAGGTGCGCAGCATGGGGACGTTGTCCTCGCGGGTCTGGCCCTCGAAGCGGTCCACCGCGGGCATCGTCTCGAAGACGCGCCGGGTGAGCGCGGTGAGGATCTGCGCGCCGAGCCCGCGCCCGCGGAACCGCTCCGCCACGCGCAGGTCGAACAAGGGGGTGGGGTCCGTGAGGTCCTCCAGGCGCACCACGCCGACGCGGCCGTGCTCGGGATGCTCGATCCAGAAGGTGCGGTGGTCCTCATCCTCCCAGGCGCCGCCATCGACGGCCTTCTCCGCCTCCGGCCGGGTGACGCGCGGGCGCGTGTGGAACGGCCACGCGTTCTCGGTGAGCAGGGCGACGAGCGCGTCCCGGTCGGCGCCTGCCGGGTCGAGCGGAGTGAAGGTGACGTCCATGGGGCCGAGAGTAGGGGAGGGGACGTCACCGCCGCCCGTTGCCGTGACCCCATGGCCACGCCCCTCCTCGACCTCGCGGCGCACCGCGCGAGGAAGCCCGGGACGCGCAGGCCGAGATCGGCTGGACCATAGCCCAGGCCCACGCCGGCCGGGGCCGCGCCACCGAGCTGGCCTGTGCCCTGTTGGACCTCGCCTTCGCAGGCCTCGGCGTCCGACCCGTGGAGGCTCACGCCTTCGCGGACAACGCGCCCATCCTGCGCGTGATGGAGAAGGTCGGCCTGCGCCACGAGGGCACCTTCAAGGAGGAGTCACTGCACCGCACCCGCGGCTGGGTGGACGGCGTCACTTACGCGATGCTCGCCTCGGAGCATCGGGCCCGGGGCAGACGGCTTTCCACCTCACGACGCCCAGAAGTACGCAACTCTCTAGACATAACGTTGCGTAAGGTGGCGGCATGAGCAACGATCCGCGCCCGACCCCGTGGGCCGTCGGCTGGGAAGAGCGCCCCTGGGCCGCGGGCCCGGATGACGCCGGCGTCCTCACTCGGCGCGCTCGCGTGCGTGCAGCAGGCCCATATCGAGCCGCGCTCCCAGCCCGCATCGCCCGACTCGGGCTCGACCTGCCCTCTGATCTGGCGACCGAGGTCGAGGAGGCGACGGCCGCCGTCGTGCGCTTCGATGCTGAGATCAGCCACGCCCTCCCGGGGCTCACGGGAGAGATCGCCCCGATCGACGCGGTGCTCCTGCGCACTGAGTCCGCGTCCTCCTCGCAGATCGAGCACATCACCGCGGGCGCGCGAGCCCTCGCCCTGGCGACTCTCGGCGAACGCACCCGCCCGAACGCAACGCTCGTGGCGGCGAACGTGAGGGCCATGGGCGCTGCTTCCCGGCTGGCCGCCGACCTCGACGAGCCCGCCCTGCTGGCCGCCCATCGTGCCCTCATGGACGGTCAGGAGCATGCCCGGCCGGGCGCCTACCGCGATGCGCAGGGGTGGATCGGGGGCGGGGTGCCCACGCCGCACACGGCGCAGTTCGTCCCGCCCCACCCGGAGCGCCTGCGTGCCGGATGGACGATCTCTGCGCCTATCTGCGCCGCACGGACGTACCCGCCCTCGTGCAGGCCGCCATCGCGCACGCTCAGTTCGAGACCATCCACCCGTTCGCGGATGGCAACGGCCGCACCGGGCGCGTCCTCGTGCACGCCGTGTTGCATCGGGCCGGCGCGATCACCCGTATGGGGGTGCCCCTCTCCGCGGGACTCCTCACGGACACGGCCGGATACTTCGACGCCCTCACCGCCTACCGCGACGGCGACCCCGCGCCCATCGTGCGCCGCTTCGCGCAGGCCGCCCTGGCCGCCGTCGGCAACGGCCGAGAGCTCGTCGCGGACCTGGACGAGGCCCTGACCGGCTGGCGCGAGCGGCTCACCGCCCGGCGGGACGCGGCGGTCTGGCGGGCGCTCGCGGTGATCATCGCGCAACCCGCCGTGACCGTGGACCACCTGGCCCAGGTGCTGGGTGTCTCGCGCCCGGCCACCCAGCGGGCCGTGGACCAGCTTGTCGAGGCCGGTGTGCTGCAGCCGGTCTCCAGCCAGCGTCGGAACCGGGTGTGGCTGGCCACCGAGGTGCTCGCCTGTCTGGACGAGTTCGCCGCGCGTGCGGGCCGGCGGGGTTGACGGGGGCGGTCTACAGGGTTGACCAGCCTCAGTGCCGTATGGAGTGCCCCGGCCATGGTCAGGCGAACACACGAGGTGAGGCCCGCGGGATGACTCGCGGTCCGTCAGCCACAGGATCACGTCCCCACGGGCATGCCCACGTTCCCCACCACCAGAGACACCGATCCGGCAGGGCCAGCCGAGGTCGTCCTCCCGGTGTGGGCGCAGCGTCAGGCGCGCGGTGCGCAACGGCCAGTCAGGGGCGGGGCCGCCCGCAACCGCGCCCTCCCCGCGCTCCACCCGGGACGTCGACGTCGGCTGGGTGCCACGCTTCGACGTCGACGTGCTGGAGGCCGCCCTGCGGCCCGTCCACGAGCGGCCCCGGTGGGAGGAATGGGGGCAGATCGCCGCGCCAACCCTGCTGATCACCGGGGAGAACGGGTACGTGCCCGCCGGAGAGCTGGACGAGATGCGGCGTCGGCGCCCGGATGTGCGGCACGTGCAGGTGCCCGGCGCGGGGCACGACGTGCACCTGGACGCGCCGGAGCGGGTGGCGGAGCTCGTGCGGGGGTTCGCGGCCTGATTGCTCTGGGGCAGGATCACCTCATGGACCACAAGCAGATCCTCCACGACGGGCTGCGCCGCCAGCGTGCGGCCCTCCTGCAGAAGCTCGAGGGCCTCAGCGAGCGCGACGCCCGCCTGCCGCGCACTCCCACCGGCACCAACCTGCTGGGACTGGTCAAGCACGCCGCCGTCGTCGAGCTGGAGTACTTCGGCGAGACGTTCGACCGCCCCGCGGAGGTGCAGCTGCCCTGGGCGGCGGCGGGGCAGTCGGAGGAGGACAACGTGGACATGTTCGCCGCCGAGGGGGAGTCCCTCGAGGACGTCCTCGAGTTCGCCCGCCGCTGCTTCGCACACGCGGACGCGACCATCACGGCCCTCGGCGCCGACGCCCACGGGCGGGTGGCGTGGTGGCCCGACGACAAGGCGGAGGTCACGCTCGCGCAGATCATCGCGCACGTCGCCCTGGACGAGGCCCGGCACGCCGGCCACGCGGACATCCTGCGGGAGCAGATCGACGGGCAGGCCGGCCTGCGCGCCCCGGGGAACAACCTGCCCGTGTGGGGCGCCGACCGCTGGGCCGCCCACGTGGACCGTCTGACCGCCATCGCGGAGGGGAGCGGCGGGCCGGGCCGGAACTGAAGGCACATGCCTCCCGTGCCGCCGCTGGGCCTACGCTGTGGCCATGACGAGTACTCCCGCTGCCGCCGTACCCCCTGCCCTCCAGCGCTCATTCGATGCGTGGGCTGCCGCCGGCAGGCCCGCCGACGAGCCCACGCGTTGGTCCTTCGATCACTGGACGGCCCACGTGCCCGACCTGCCCGCCTGCCTCGAGCGCGAGCCGCTGACCCGCGCCGTCGTCACCGGTTACGCCGCGAAGGTGACCGCCGAGGACCGCGCCGTGCAGCGGGACGCCTTCATCGCCGCGATGGTGTGGGGATACGGACGGGTCGGCTACGGCCCCTCCCGGGTGGAGCGCATCATGGCGCAGCCCGGGTTTGAGGAGCAGCTCGCCGACGTCACCCGCATCACCCTCGAGCAGGGCGGGCCCGCGGCCTTCGAGCACATCCGGCAGCAGCGCAAGAGCGGGGTCGGCTGCCTCAAGCACCTCGGCGCGGCCTTCGGCACCAAGTACCTCTACTTCCTCACCAAGGCCCACCGGGAGTCCGACATCGCCCCCGTCCTCGACTCCGTGGTGCGCGCTTGGTTCGCCGAGCATGCGAAGGACGTCGACGTCCGGATCGGCGGCGGTTGGACCTACCCCCGCAAGTACGCCACGTACGTGGAGACCATGCAGGCGTGGGGTGAGGAACTCAAGATCCCGGCCGACGACGTCGAGCGGCTCATCTTCCTCCAGCAGCAGGACGCCACCCAGGAGCCCTGGCGGGAGAGCTGGAGTTCCGCCGCCGCGGACCCGGAGGCCGGCGAGCTGCTCGAGGCCCTCCGCCTCGCGCTGGCCGACCTGGGCGCCGGGGACGACGCCGAGCCCCACCTGCAGGCTCTGGAGGACGTCATCGCCGACGCGGAGGACCGGGCGCCCGACGAGGCATGAAGCCCCGCCCGCCGGAGTGTCGGCCGGCAGAGGTGGGCGTGCCGCATGCTCGACGCGGCACTGGTTGACGCGTGGCCTGGCCACGGGCTGTCCGCGGCGGTTCCCATCGACGGCTGGGCCTGCTCCCGTGGCTCGCCGGGCTCCGGCTCCTCGCTGGAGGTGCGGCTCAGCGGCGGCGGCATAGCCGAGTGCCTGGAGCAGCTCCTCTCTCCGTTTGCGGGGGAATCTCACACCTGACCCGTACAGAACCCGGCCTACAGCCGGTTTCCCCTCCAAGCAGGATGGCCCCATGACGCGCCTGCTCTCCGGGGACTCCCTCACGCTCGACCTCGCACCGGAGGACCCCGCCGACCTCCTCGCCCGCCTGTGCGCGGTTGGCGTCGGGATGAACGTGTCCGCTGAGCAGCTGATCGGCGACGAGTCCGGTGTGCACCGCGGCCTGTACCTGCGTGTCGTGGACCACGTCCCGTGGCTGCGCGGCTTCGCATGCGACGACCTCCACGTCTTCGACCCCGAGGACCGGTGGATCCTGGCGCGGTGAGGGGTCAGCGATCCATCGCAAGGGCGCCTACCGTGTCCAGGACCCTCCGTAGGCTCGAGGCGCAGCCGGGGTAGATGTCCCGGACGAAGAGAGGACATTGGCATGACCACCAAGGTGGGGTTCATCGGGGCCGCTTCCCATGCTCTGCAGAACGGTCCCCAGCTGTTCGCACGCGTCGAGGACGGCGGTGTGGTCATCGGTGGGCGTAGCGGCGAGGTCGTGCCGGATTCGACCGGGCTATACGCGGTTGTCGCGCAGGATCCTGACGCGGCGCGAGCCGAGCTGCGATTGGACACGTCTGTCAGTCGAAGCGATGTGCTTTACATCGGCAAGGCCGAGGGCAGCCTGCGGGCCCGCCTGGAACGCAAGCATTTCGCGGACGGCGGCACCGCGCACTCCACTCTGCGCCGCACCCTGGCCGCACTCCTGGTGGATCGGCTGGACCTGGAGCCGGTCGCCGTCGCCTCCGCGGGTCGATTCACCCTCACCCCGGAGAGCGGCGAGCAGCTGACCACCTGGATGCGGCGTCACCTCGCCGTCCGCGTGTGGCAGGCACCCGCCGGGTTCGCGGAAGTGACACCGCTCGGAGACATTGAGAAGCCTGTGATCGACACGCACACCCCGCCGTTGAACCTCACCTACGGCGGCACCAGCCCCGAAGCACAGCTGCTCCGCCAGCGCATCCGGAAGGCCCGCACGGCCATGGCGGAGCAGGCGAAGCGTGGTGTGGACGTGGTGGGGGCCGATTCGTCGGCGCGCGCGACCGTCGGCGACTTGTTCCGCCGCCGCCCCCGCCAGTACGGGCTGCGGGGAAGCGTCGGTCTCTGGGAGGAGCTCGCTGAACGGCTCGACGACACCCCCATGCCCACCAGTGAGTATGAACTCGGCCGGCTCCTGCGCGATGCGCTCGATCGCTCCCTCGAGGGGGCCGAGCCTTACGACGAGGACAAGGTCAATGTGGAGCGGTTCAACCGCGGAGGCATGAGTCAGGGCCTCGTCCATCTGCCCTGGTGGGAGGACCAGGCCATCCCCCTCCTCCTCGACCGCTGGGGAGCCTGGGCGGACACCCGGGGTCTCCTCGGCCCGGAGGACTACATCGGGAGCTGGTGACCCGACAGTGTGTGGTGCCTGCCGCCGTCCTCGATGGCCTCCTTCGCCACCGGCCGGGTGACGTGGGGCGCACAGGGAAGGGCCACGCGTTGCCGGTGAGCAGCGCAATGAGCTCCGCGCGGTCCGCGCCGGCGGGGTCGAGACGGGTGATGGCGACGGTCATGGGGCGAGGGTGGGCGCCGGCATCATGGGCGCCTCCCCACCCGGACCCCTTCCGAGTCCGACACAATGCATACATCCATGCATGCATCCGATTACTCTGGCCCGCATGACTCCACTCTCCGACCCCTTATGGGGCAGTCGTGCCACGGCTGCCGGCCGCCTGGCCCACGACGTCGCCTGGCGCATCGTCCGCGGTGAGATCGCCGCGGGGGAGATGCTCACCGAGGTCCAGCTCTCCACGGAGGCCGGCATCTCCCGGACGCCGGCCCGGGAGGCCCTCCTCCAGCTCGAGCGCTGGGGCCTGGTGCGGCTCCTCCCCAAGAAGGGCGCGGCCGTGCAGGCCCTCACGCCGCAGAGCGTGGCCGACCTCACGGCCCTGCGCGGCCTCCTCGAGTCCACCGCCCTCGCCACGGTCGCCGCGCGGCCCGACGCCGTCGGGCCCCTCGTCGCCACGCTCACCGCCAACCTGGAGCAGCAGCGCGCCGCCCTGGACGCCGGCGACCTCGCTGCCTTCTCCGCGCTGGACGTGCGCTTCCACCGGGACGTGATCGCCACGTGCGGCAACGCCGCCTTCGACGAGGTCGTGCGCACCTTCGCCCCCCGCCTGGCCCGCCTGATCCACGCCGCCACCGGCGGATCCGTCGACGCCGCCCGCCGCCTCCTCGATGGGCACGCCGAGATCTGCGCCCAGCTGGCCGCCGGGCGCGCCGCAGACGCCCAGCGCGCCCTGCAGGCGCACCTCGACGCCGCGGGGAGCGGCGTCGTCCCCGGCCTGCCGCCCGTGGGCCCGTCCGAGGCAGGTGAACCCCGATGATCGAGGGCCTGCTGATCCTGCTGCTCTGCCAGCTGGCGGGCACGCTCGTGGCCGACACGCTGCACCTGCCGATCCCCGGGGCCGTGCTGGGCATGCTCCTGCTGCTCGGCCTGCTCGCGTGGCGCCGGCCGGCCGAGGACGCGCCGGTGATGACGGCGAGCCATCACCTGCTCCAGCACCTGCCGCTGCTGTTCGTCCCGGCGGGCGTCGGCGTCGTCGCGGTGCTGGGCCTCATCGAGGAACACCGGGCGCTGATGCTGGTCGGCTTCGTGGTGCCCTGGCTGCTGGGGCTGGTGGTCACCGCCGGCGTCGCCGCCCCGCTCGCCCGCCGCCTCACGGACAAGGAGGACGCACAGTGAACGCCGCCGAACTGACCGACTCCCTCGCCGAGGCCTGGGACGCGCTCCTGCACACACCGCTGTTCGGCATCGCGCTGACCCTCGCCGTTGCTGTGCTCTCCCGCCGCCTGTGGCTCGCCGCCCGGCAGACCGCCCTGCTCACGCCCGTGCTCGTGACGATCGTGCTGGTGGCCGCGTTCCTGGCCCTGACCGGCATCGACTACGAGACCTACATGAACGGCGGCAGCTACCTCACCTTCCTGCTGGGCCCCGCCACCGTGGCCCTCGCCGTCCCCCTGTACCGGGCCGGCCCTGACATCCGGAAGCTGCTGCTGCCGGTCGCCGTCGGGGTCACCGTCGGCTCGCTGACCGCCATGGTGAGCGCCGTGCTGATCGTGCGGGCAATGGGCGGGGACGCCGCGCTGGCCGCCACGTTCGCCCCCAAGTCCGCGACGACGCCGATCGCCATGGCGGTGGCCGACGCCGGCGGCGGGATCGTTTCCCTCGCCGCCGTGCTCCCCGTGCTCACCGGCGTGCTCGGCGCCGTGCTGGCCCCCTGGGTGCTCGACCGGCTGCGCGTGCGCGACCCCCGCGTGCGCGGCCTGGCCATCGGCGTGAGCTCCCACGGCATCGGCACCGCCCGCGCCCTCGCCGAAGGCCCGAAGACCGGTGCGTTCTCCGCCCTCGCCATGGCCTGCTCCGGTGTGCTCACCGCCCTGCTGGCCCCGCTGGTGCTGGCGATGACGGGGTGAGGGGCCGGGCGGCCGCCCCCGGCCGGGCAGCCGCCTCGACCCGCTCCAGCCGCGGCGGCGTCCTTACCGTGTCCGCCCCGCCTGCCACCCTGGTCCTCTTCCTTCCCCGCGGGCCGCCCGCCGGCCCTCGCAGGCGCGGTGACGCGGCCCGGTCCTGCGAACGAGAGGACCCCACCCATGATGGGCCCGTCCCACGCGGCCACCGGCGCCGCGGCCTGGCTGGCGCTCACGCACTGGCAGTCGCCGATCGCCGTGCTGCACCTGCCCGCCGAACTCCAGCTGCTCGGCGCCGTGACCACCGCCGGCGCGGCCATGATCAGCGACTGGGACCACCCCCGCGCCACCGTCGTCCACGCCCTGCCGCCCCTGACCGAGTGGATGAGCCGCGGCATCCGCCACGTGGCCGGCGGGCATCGGCGCGGCACACACTCGCTGGTGGGGGTCGCGGCGTTCACCGCCATCGCGACGGCGGCCGCCTCCATCCAGGTGCCGATCGCGGGGCACGTCTACACGCCGGGGCAGGGGGTCATCGCCGCGTTCCTGGCGGCCGTGGCTGCCAAGGCCCTCCGACTGCTCCCGAACCGGGGATGGAGGGCCGCGTGGGCGCTCGGCATCCTGGTCGCGGTGTCGGCGACCGTCCTCAGCGACGGGCTGTGGTGGATCCCCGCCTCCGTGGCCGTCGGCGTGAGCGTGCACATCCTCGGCGACGCCCTCACCAACAACGGGGTGGCCCTGCTCTGGCCGCTCAGTCCGGAGCCCCCCACTCGCCTGTGGTGGTGGCAGTCCTCCGGACGGTTCCGGCTCCCCTTGCTCGGCCGGACCGGGTCCTGGCGGGAGTGGGTGCTCGTCTCGGTGGTCACCGCGTTCACCGTGGTGCGGGCCGTGCGACTCGTCCCGCTCGCCGCTCGGGGGGTGGCGGCACTGTTCTGAGCGGCAGCACCCGGCCACCGCCGCCCCCTCACGCCTCCGGGAACCACCCCGCCCGCACGGTCGCCTCGGTCCCGCGCGGCAGCCTCGGACGGCCGCCGGCGGCCAGGTCCCGGCAGGCGTCCGTGAGCGCTTCGAACGGCCACCCCGGGACCCGGGCCTGCCCCTCGGCCGTGCCGTCTGCGCGCCAGTGCACGTGCCAGTCCCGGCGTTGCAGCCCATGACGGCCCCGCAGGCTCACCCCCCTCCCGACCGCGCGCACGACCGCCTGGTCCACGGCCTCGAGCAGCTCGTCCGACCCGGGGTCGCATGCGTCGCATCCGCAGTCCGGGAGCAGCGCGTGCACCTGCCCCGGGGCGCCGACCGCCACCCGGAGCACCGGCAGGACGCCGCCGTCGTCGTCCTGGGGCACGTCCGTCTCCAGCAGCCACCAGGGGGAGGCGCCGTCGACGCCGGCCGGCGGCGCCACCCGCAGCGCCCGGTCCACGGGGACCGCCAGGTCGGCGCGCCCGGCCTCGTCGAGCGGGATGCCACGCACCGGGTCCGGGGCGACGGCGGCGCCCGCCTCCGCGAGCACCTCGGCCCACACGAGGGCCCGGGCGCCCGCGATCCGATACCGCTGCGGGTCGGTCACCCGGGAGTACTCCTCCTCCCGAGGCGGGGCGCCGTCCGGGTGCGGGGCAGGCCAGGTGGGCAGGTCGAGGGCGGCGTACCGCCGGGCCACCTCCGTGCGCAGACGCGGCAGGGTCGTCATGGGAGGCTCACCGTGTGTCCGGCCCGGGCGGTCATCCTGAGCTCACTCCGCCGGCGTCAGTTCCCGCTTGAGGATCTTGCCGGTGGCGGTCTTGGGCAGCCCGTCCCGCACGGTCACGGTGCGCGGGTACTTGTAGGGCGCCACCTGGGACTTCACGTGCTGGATCAGCTCCTCCTCCGTGGCGTGCGCACCGGGGGCGAGCACCACGTGCGCGGCGACCTCCTGGCCGAGCTCCGGGTGGGGCACCCCCACCACGGCGGCCTCCGCGACGGCCGGGTGCTCGTAGAGCACCTCCTCGATCTCGCGCGGGTACACGTTGAGCCCGCCGCGCAGGATCATGTCCTTCGTGCGGTCCACGATGGAGTAGTTGCCCGCGGCATCGCGCCGGGCGAGGTCGCCGGAGCGGAACCAGCCGTCCTCGGTGATGGCCTGGGCGGTGGCCTCCGGCTTGCCCCAGTAGCCCTTCATCACGTTCTCCCCGCGGATCCACACCTCGCCCAGGGTCTCCTCATCGCCCTCGGGCACGACGGCCCCGTCCGGCGTCACCAGCTGCATCTCGCACCCTCGGACGGCGCGTCCGATCGAGCCCGGATGGTGCTCCTCGCCCGGGTGGTTGAAGCACGCCACCGGGGAGGTCTCGGACAGGCCGTAGCCCTCCAGGATCTCGCAGTCGAAGGTGGCCTCGAAGCGGCGCAGCAGCTCCACGGGCAGGGCGGATCCACCGGAGACGCCCAGGCGCAGGCTGGCCAGGTCCTCCGGATGGTCCTTGGCCGCGGCCAGCACGGCCCCGTACATGGTGGGCACGCCGATGAACACGTCCACCGCGCACTCCCGGACGGTCTGCGCGGCCACGGCGGGATCGAAGCGGGGGATCAACGCCAGGCTGGCGCCCATCGTCACGGGCGCCATGAGCGCGCACGTGAGGCCGAACACGTGGAACAGGGGCAGGCAGCCGAGCACGGTCTCCCCGTGCTGGAGCTGGATCAGCGTCTCCGCCGCGGTGTCCGCGTTGGTGCCCATGTTCCGGTGGGTCAGCTGGGCCCCCTTGGGGCGGCCGGTGGTGCCGGAGGTGTAGAGGATGACGGCGTCGTCCTCGAGGTCCCGCTCGACGGTCTCGGTGACCGGGCCGGGGCTCTCCGCGAGGTGCGGGGCGAGGCCGTCCTCGCCGAGGGTGCGCAGCGGCACACCGCGCTCGCGGGCGCCCTCCACGGCTTCCTCGGACGGCACGGACCACAGCATCGACGCGCCCGAGTCCTCCAGGTAGTACTCGATCTCGCGGCGCTTGAACAGCGGGTTCATCGGGACGACGACGGCGCCCAGCTGCAGGGCCGCGAAGAACACCACCGGGAACGCCGGGATGTTCGGCACCATGAGCGCCACGCGGTCCCCGGGGCCGATGCCCTCCTGCCGCATGAGCCCGGCCAGACGCTGGGACTGGTCCTGCAGCTCCGCGTATGTCATGCGGTTCTCGCCGAGGATCAGGGCGGCGGAGTTCGGATGCTCGGCGGCGGTGCGCTCGAGGCGGGCGGGCAGGGTGAGGGTCACGACGGGCCTCCGGGGGGAGTCGGATGTGATGGGAACCACAGCGTAACGCCCGGCGGTGCTCGTTCGCTGTGAGCCGAGTGGGGTGTGTCGGCCGACCTCACGCCAGCGACATCACCGCGGTTCTGCCCGGCGGTGATGTCGCTGGCGCGCGGTCATCCATCGGCCCCGCCCGCGTCGCCGATCTGTCGTCTTCACAGCACAGGGGCGCAAGACTGGTCCCCGCACACCGCCGCCCGGACCGCCGGGCCAGACCGGAGGACAGACCATGACCGCACAGACCCCCGCCACCCCTGCCATCCCCGCGACGATGAAGGCGGTCGTCATGCGTGCGCCGGGCGACGTCGTCGTGGAGGAGGTGGACACCCCGCGCGTCGCTCAGCCCACGGATGTGGTCCTGAAGCTGGCCGCCGCGTGCGTGTGCGGCTCGGACCTGTGGCCCTACCGCGGCCACAACGACGTCGACCACCGGCGCATGGGCCACGAGTACGTCGGCACGATCGTGGAGAAGGGCGAGGACGTCGCCACCCTCGAGGTCGGTGACTTCGTGATCGGCTCGTTCATGCTCTCGGACAACACGTGCGAGATCTGCCAGGCCGGCTACCAGTCCCGCTGCGTCAACGCCGGCGAGTACACGGGCAGCCAGGCGCAGTACATGCGTGTCGAGCTCGCGGACGGCTCCCTCGTGAAGGTGCCCGGGGGTGAGCCCTCGGACCCGGACCGCCTGGCCGACTACCTCGCCGCCTCGGATGTGCTCGGCACCGGCTGGTACGCCGCCGTCGCCGCGCAGGCCGGCCCCGGCAAGACCATCGCCGTGGTCGGCGACGGCGCCGTCGGCCTGTGTGCCGTCCTGGCCGCCAAGACCCTCGGCGCGGAGAAGGTCATCGTGTTCTCCCGCCATGAGGATCGGGCCGCGCTCGCCCGTGAGTTCGGCGCGGACGTCGTGATCGCCGAGCGTGGCGAGGAGGGTGCCGCCCAGGTGCGTGAGCTCACCGGCGGCTACGGAGCGCACGGGGTGTGCGAGGCCGTCGGCACGCAGGGCTCCATGGACCAGGCCCTGGCCTCGGTGCGCCCCGGCGGGTACGTCGGGTTCGTGGGCGTCTCCCACGACCAGACCCTCGACGGCTCCGACCTCTTCGGCCGGCAGATCCACCTCGAGGGCGGGCCCGCGCCCGTCCGCCGTTTCCTGCCCGAGCTGATCGAGCGCATCCAGTCCGGGGAGATCCAGCCCGGCCGCGTGTTCACCGCGCGCATGCCGCTCGACGACGCCGCCGAGGCGTATCGGGCCATGGACGAGCGCCGCGAGATCAAGGTGCTGCTGGAGGTCTGAGGCCCTCCGCGGCGGGCGGAGGTGCCGAGAGGCTCCGCCGCCCCTCAGCCCTTCTTCACGGTGATCGTCCACTCTGCGGCGCCGCGCTTCACGAAGTCGGTGACCTCGTGGCCGTTCTCCGCGGCCCAGCGGGGCAGGGAGTCGGTGGCCTGGGTGCAGTCGAAGTCGATCACGAGCTCGTCCCCGGAGGGGATCTGCTGCATCGCCTGGTTGGCCTCCACGAGCGGGAAGGGGCAGACCTGGCCGTCGGTCTCGAGCAGGTGCTTCGCCATGGTGTTCTCTCCTTGATGTCGGTGGTCAGAGATCGTGCGCGGGCGGGCCGGCTCAGCCGATCGGCGTGAGCTTCACGGGGCGCGTCGCCCCGGCGTCCGTCACCGCGCCCTCGGCCGAGGTGAGGCCGGAGCCGGAGGCGGGGACCGGCGTCGTGCCCTTGCCGCGGTGGTTGAGGATGAAGAGCTTGGCCGCCAGGCCGGTGCCGAGCACCATGAACACGAGCGCGGTCCAGCCCTGGAAGCTGAAGGTCGCGGTGTTCACCATCGCGTTGCCGATGGTGCAGCCGCCGGCCCACGCCGCGCCCCAGCCCATGCCGAGGCCGCCGATGATCGAGCGGACGGTGGTCTGCGCGTCGGGCACGCGGACGCGGAACTCGCCGGAGGCCTTCGCGGCGATGAACGAGCCGATCAGCAGGCCCGTCACCATCAGCACGCCCCAGTCCACGAGCTCGAGTTCGCCCGTGCCGAGGAACGCGCCGATGTTCGCGGACGGACCGGTGATGCCCAGACCGGACTCGCGGCCGGTCGCCCAGGAGAGCGGCCACGCGAGGATCGCCAGCACGCCGATGATCGCCGCGGTGACGAACGGGTGCCACGCCTTCTCGGTGAGCACGTGCGCGAGGCCGGTCTTGGCGGCGGGCAGGCGGAAGCGGGTCATGGCCGCCTCGCGACGCAGGTGATGACGCACGGCCAGGCCGACGCCGGCCACGAGCAGCGCCACGAACACCCACGGGGACAGCCCCGTGAGCTGCTGGAACGAGCCCGTCTGCGTCTCCACGGAGCGGACGGCCTCGGTGGTGCCGGCCAGCGGTCCCTTGCGGAAGGCGGTGGCGCCCACGATGTAGAAGATCAGCGCGAACCACGAGCCCACGAGGCCCTCGCCCGCGCGGTAGTAGGTGCCGGTGGCGCAGCCGCCCGCGAGCACGATCGAGAAGCCGAAGATCAGGCCGCCGATGATCGTGCCGAGCCACGGGAACGTCTCCGCCTCCAGGGTGATCACGCCGAGCGCGTCGAGGGCGAACACGCCCACCGACTGGACGGCCACGATCACCATGAACGCGGTGAGCCATCGGGTGGACCGGATAGTGAACAGGTCGCGGAAAGCGCCCGTGACGCAGAAGCGTCCGCGCTGGAACACGAAGCCCAGGACGAGGCCGAGGAGGAGTCCGGTGATGATCATGCCTGCCATGAGACAGGGTGCGGCCGGTCCCGCGCGCCGGGCAGGACGTGCGGGGTAACAGTCGCAGGGCTGTGCCGGGGACGACGCGCGGGGGCGCCGTGGGCGACGCTTGACCCTCCCCTTGGGGGAACGCCCACGCTGGGATCACCTGAGAGAAAGGTCGCCCCATGAGCCCCCCGATGACCGTCGGCGAGTTCGCCCTCGCCACCGGACTGAGCGCGAAGGCGCACGCGG
>NZ_RBLN01000171.1:0-4868 GCF_003989405.1 Micrococcus sp. HSID17227
CGCTGCAGGCTCACCACCGTGACCAACACCGGAGACGAGGTGGACCCCGACACCGAACTCACCCTCGGCCTCAGCGCCTGACCCCCATGAAGGATCAGACCGCTACACCATCACGAGGGGCTTGACCTCAGCGAGGGCCTGGAACGCCTTGGGCTGGAAGAGTCCCGCATGATCCCGTGCTTCATTGTTCGCGGCGCTGATCAGGGCAAGCAGTGGATTCACTTCTACAGCGCCGTGGTCGATGAGACTGTTGTGAAGGCTCTACGATCCGAAGGGGCCGTCGATGTACCTCTGTCGTTCTCGATCCAGGGGGGTGGCGCTTTGGTCATCCAGCACGAGGACAAGGGATTCGTGCGTGCCTACGGGCCGGGCACGTGGGACCGAATCTTCCGCTTCAACGAGGAGTTCATCGAACTGGAAGGCGAGGACTCCGCGAGCATCGAGTGAAGCACTCGCGCAGACGAAAGCGCCGCCCCCTCCAAGGGGGCGGCGCTTTCGTGTTCACTCGGTGGGTGGATCGAACCAACCGGGCGGGGCTGGCGCGGCAGGGAACACGGCGGGAACGTCGGTACGGCCCAGGGGCGCGCTGTAGTTCCAGAACGGGCCGTCAGCGGACGTAAGGTGCCCCAGGAGCGGGTAGAACACGTCGCGGAACCACGTCGCCATGACGCGAGGATCGGGGTCCACGCGGGTCTGTTCCCAGGAGCGCCACATCGCTTCGAGAACCGATCCCGCTTCCTCGTAGCGCCACCATTGCGGGTCCCAACGGAACCTGTTGGGGTTGCGTCGGAAGTGCGGCATCAGCCAGCCGCTCACCCACTCTCCGGCATGCGCGTAGAAGGTCCGCAGCTCCTGCTCCGTGTCGGATTCTTCGGGAGTCTCCTCGGGGGTCTCCTCGGGAGGCTCGTCTTCGAAACGCGGCATCGCGTTCAGCACGGGATCGGCGCTCACCGGCTCAACACCTCAGCGCGCTCGGCCTCGGCCTGGACACCCGCTGCTGGCCGCTTCCTCGGGGCGCGCTTCAACTCGGACGGATTCACCACATGCGGGCCGTGGGGGAAGGATTCCAGCTGCATACGGCGGACCTTGGACAGCTGGGCCGCTTCGGCTCCAGTCAGCTGCGCCACGTCACGCTGCGCGGCCTGAGCCAGATCATCCAGATGTTCTACCCGCGCAGCGTCGCCTTCGGCTTCGGCTTCCTCCCGCTGGGCGTCCCCCTGGGCTTCGGCCTGCGCGTCCTTCTCATCGGCGCGTGCGGCCACGCCTGCGGTGTCCGTGTGCGTCTCCGGCTCGGGTTCCTGGCCGAGTGCGCGGGCGCGTTGCTCGTCGGTCATCGCGTCGGGGAACTTCTCGGCAATCGCGCGGTCCACGTCCTCGTCGCGTCCGATCCAGCTCTGCACGTCCGCCCACGCCTCGGGCATGTCGCGGCCCAAGTTGTCCGGGGCGTTCTCGATGGCGCGCAACGCCCCGTTCTTGTCCACGGCGTGAAAGTCGCCCCGGTCATTGGACAGGTCGTGCAGGAAGAACAGTTCGGGGCCGTCCTCGGCCGGCTGCTGAACTTGCGCCGGCTCCTCGGCTGCCGCTTCTTGTTCCTGGACCTGCTCGGCAACGGCGCGGTCATCGGCGCGGTCCTGCCGGTGCTGGGCGAAGTAGTCATCGAGGGCGTCACGCAGTGCCGCGTGACGCTGCTCCAGCGAGGACGGGTGCGCGCGGTTGATCTCCTGGAGGTCGATCCCAAACTCGCTACGGAGCACATCAGCCCCGTGCATCCACGCTGAACGCGCCGCCGGCTCGTTGCTTCCCAGCGCGGCCGCGACGGCCAGGCGGTCAGCGATGGACTCCGATCCGGCGTGTTGCCAGAAATCCCGCGAGTAGAGGTCGTGTTGCACGACGCGCGCGGCGTTGGCGCGCACGCGCGCCTCCTCCGTGCCTGCCCTCTGTACACTCTGAACCTGCATCGCACGAGCGCGCAGCTGGTTCTCCCTCAGCTGCATCGACGCGCCGGTGACCATCCGCACCATCATCCCGAAGTCTTCCGCGACCTGGGATTCATCGTCCATAGCCATGACGGGCCTCCTTCTGCATCTCTCGTGTACCCACGGGAACGGTCGTGCCCGTGGTCGTGGGATCGGGGAACAACGACTTGTGCGCCCGTTCGGACGCGTCCGCCAGCACCATGAAGTCCCGCACCAACTGAGGACGCACCCCCACGACGTGCTGCTGCATCATCGCCCGCGACAGACGGTTGGCCTGACGCACCACGGCCAGCCAGCCACGATCCCGTCCCTTCGCAAAGCGGGCGGTTTGACGCACCCGCCACGCTCCGTTCGGCTCACTGTGCTGGGCTCGGGCGATGCGCTCGGACATGCGACTGAACGGACCGTCCTGCCCGCCTTCGTACTGCACAGCCAAACGCGCGTAGATGCACGCCAACGTGTCTGGTGCGGTGCCGGTCTTGCCGCTCATCATGCGCTCGACATGCACCCGGTGAACGGGCCGCTGCAATCGGGCCGGCTGTCCCGGGCGGCGCATCGTGCCATGCAACGCGCTCAGGTACGCCTCCGCCTCCGCGCGCCCCTTGTCCCCGAACCGGGCGCAGATGTTCGGCCAACTCAACGACGAATCCAGCTTCGACGGTGAGGCGAACACGTACTGGCCGTTCTTCGTCGTGTAGGACGCCCCCGGCAACGCGACCTTGTACCCGCGCACCACGTTGCGCGTGCCGCGCTCGAACGACGGGGCGACCTTCACCCCGGCCTCCTCCAACGCCTGCACGTACTCCAACGGGCTGCCTGCCGTCGCCAGCGCCGCGCGCATCTTCTGCCGCAGCGCCACGGGCACCGGCAACGTGTCCCCGGCCTTGCGTGCGCGCTCCTGCTCGGCACGCTTGTACCCGCTCAACGTCTTACCGGCCCCACGGCCCTCGACCACGGCCAGCGAAAACTCCTTCTCCAGCTCACGGCACGCCTCCTGCACACGCTTGAAATCGTTGTGCGTGTTCGCCTTCGTGCCGTCCTCGCGCACGAGCTGCACCGCAACGTGGATGTGATCATTGCCGTTCTTGGAGGTGCCGTGATGGATCGCCACCCACCGGGAAGTCTTCGCCCCGTCCGGGTCGATGAAACCCATCTTCTCCACGAAACGCTCCGCGATCGCGCCCCACTCGCTCGCGCTCACCTTGCGGTCATCGGCACGCAACGACAACGAGCAATGCCACACATGGCCGGCACGTTCACCGACCTTGACGTGCTTCTGCTGCTGCTCGTCCCACTCGCGCACCGGGGTCATCACGGCGGTGCCATGCGCGCGGCGCGGACGCTCCAGCTGGTACCCGATTTCAAACGCATCATGCTTGTTCAGCACCTTGCCCGGCTCGACGCGGAACGTGATCCGCTCGTCTCCGGCAACGATCATCGGACGGGTGTGCTCGTTCGCCCGGCCCGGCCCGGCAAGGTAGTAGACAAGCCCGGCCATGTCGCCGCCTCGGGTGACGTTCGGGATCATGGCCGCGCCTCCACGGACACCTGATCCACGGTCTCCTCCAGGCGGTCCAGGCAATGCCGCAACTGAGCCAGCTCCTCGCGCAGCTGAGCGTGCAGAACTTCGCCCGTCGCGTTCGCGTGGCGCGTGAGCTGGTTCAGGTTCGTTCCGACCTTGGTGATCTGGTGCTCCACCTTGAACAACGCCGTGATGGTCTCGCGCGCCGCCTGCGGGTCAACGCCCCGCGCCCGCGCGATGCCAGCCTCCACCATGTACCGCTGCACCGTCTTGTTCTCCCGCTGGGCCGCGATGGACAGCGCCGCCGCCTCAGCCTCGGTGAGACGAACGAACTTGGACACGGGGCGGCCACCATCATGGTTCGCCATCCGCTTCCGCTCGGCCATCGCCGCCCTTCTTCCAGCACAGTGCAACGCCACTCGGTCACACCGAGTGTCCCACCCCCTCGACCCACGGGCAAGGGGGGCAAGCCACTTAGCTATGCTAAGTGTATAGCTTGCTCCGGCTCCGCCGGTGCGGCCACCCTGGAGCCGGAGCACCTGTGGACAGCGCGGGCCTCGCAGACGATCACCGTCTACGCTGGGGTCATGGCTATGGACACCACTCGATTCCTGGACGAAGCGCGGCGCCTGACCGAACAGCGGATGGCTGCCGCCGAGACCATCGCTGCGGCCCTGTCGCGGCGTGACGACGCACATGCCGCCGCGGCAGCCGCAGACGCGGAAGCGGAGGCTGCATTCCGAGATGCTGAGCGTGCCGGTTGGACGGCTGCGGAGCTGAACCGGCTCCGGCCGGCGGACCTCGGATCACGTAAGCGCACGACGCGCCCTCGCAAGTCTCGCCGGCCTGCTCCCGACACGAGCACCGCGCCTCGCGATCCCGCGCAGGTCGCGGACACCACGCAGACAACCGACTGACCCACAACACGTCAGGGGCCGGTGTCCTTCGCTCAGCGAAGGACACCGGCCCCTGACGTTGGCAATCCCTAATCGAGCCCGAGGAACCCAAGCACGACACCACCGGGAACCAACTCATGATCGGTCGGCCGCAACGCCTCCCAACGCGACGACGACACCGCCCGCGCCGCCTCGATCACGCAGCGCATCGTCTCCTCACTCGCGTGCCGCTCCTCCGAGCTCTCGGTCCGGCGGTGCAGCGCCAGAACGGCGGCCATAATGCTCTGCATCCGGTCCGCCTCCCCGCCCGCCGGCAACGGGTCAAGCCCCTGCTCCCGCGCCCACTGAGTTGAGTCCCGGATAGTGGTGTAACCCTCCCCGGTGGCCACGACCATCTTCGAGACGGACGCGGTCACCGTGGGAGCCTTCGAGCGAACCTTCCACAGCACTCTCGAAAGGACATCACCACGATGA
>NZ_RBLN01000172.1:0-4563 GCF_003989405.1 Micrococcus sp. HSID17227
GTGAGCCCCTGACCACGGAGCAAGAGACCGTGATGAGCACGGAGGTGATGCCGACCCTGCAGACCTGACAGGTACAAGCCCCCTACAACCTCGAAGACGGTTACACCACTTCCAGGGACTTGACCCGATGAAGCAGCCGCTCGCATCAGGACAGCCCTCGCCACGGCAGGTCTTCCTCGACCGGTCGTCGCCTTGGCAATCGCAGCGACAAAGAAGATTGCAGCGGGAGCCGTGGAGGGGATCAATCCGACTGGGCAGATTCGTTTGGCGATCTGGATGCTCATCTCTGTGCTCTGCCCGAGGCCGGAGGTGTGCCCGGCTCAGCCAAAATCAGGCGTGGAGGTTCTTAAAGAAGCTCTGGAAGATGCAGAGTCTGCTTTCTGATCATCACAGAGGCTGAGTGACCCTCAACGCACCTCGCTACCTCAGCGGCGGTGGCGGCCGACGATCGTGTGGATCAGCCGCACCGCGGCCCTCGCGGTGCGGCCCCCGCGCCCGAATGGACCCCGGCCCGCTCAGGCCAGCAGCGACGCGTCCGTCCGGTGACGGCTGACGATCGTGTGGATCAGCCGGGCCGCGGCCTTCGCCGTGCGGCCGTCCACGTCCAGGGCGGGGTTGAGCTCCACGACGTCGGCCAGGGCCAGCTTCCCGGACTGGGTGGCCTCCAGCGCGCACGCGTGGATCACCTCGTACGGCACGCCGAAGCCGGCCGGTGCGCTCACCCCCGGGGCGACGGCGGCCGGCAGCACATCCAGGTCGATCGTCAGGTAGAGCACATCCACGGCGTTGATGAACGAGCGCACCCAGCGGCGCACGCCGGTGACGTCGGCGGTCTGGGCCTGCTCGTCGGTCACCCACGTGACCCCGCGTTCGCGCGCGGTGTCGAACAGGGCCCGGGTGTTGTTGGCCTCGCTGATGCCCACCACCGCGTAGGAGAGCTGATGCTCCGCCCCCTCGGCATCCCGCAGGGCCTGGAGGAACGGGGTGCCGGAGCTGGGCCGCGGCGCCTCGCGCAGGTCGAAGTGCGCGTCCAGGTTGAGGATGCCCACGCGGGTGCCCGCGCCCACGCGCGTGGAGCCGGTCAGGCCCGTGATCGAGGCGTAGGCGGTCTCGTGTCCGCCGCCGAGCACCACGGCCAGGTCGTGGGCGTTCAGCAGCCCGCTGACCACCGTGCCCAGCTCGGCCTGGCCCGCCTCGAGCTCGCCCGGGGCATCGTCGTCGCCACGGTCCACGGACACGTCGCCCGCGTCCACGAGCGCGCCCGTGCCCTCGAGGTACGCGAGCGAGGCGAGCGCACCGCGCAGCGCCTCCGGGCCGTCCTCGGCGCCCACGCGGCCGTGGTTCCGGCGCACGCCCTCGTCCGAGGCGAAGCCGACGAGCGCCGTGGACCGCGCGCCCGACGTCGGAGCACCGGCACCGGGGTGGCGCTGCGTCGTCGTGGGCTCGCCGCGGCCGTCGGCGGGGCGGACGACCTGGTGCCAGCGCAGGTGCTCGGGGGTGTCGCCGTCGGTGCGGCCGGTCCAGGCGGGGGAGAGGGAGGGGGAGGGGAGCTCGGAGGTCATGGGCCCATCCCACGCCATCGACGGGCGGGTGCGCAACGAGGGCCGGACGACGCCCGACACGGGGCGTCGTCCGCCTAGCGGTCCAGTTCCTGGCGCCGCGAGCTGATCACGCCGGTGACGAAGCCGGCGAGGTTGAGCCCGCCGTGGAAGCGGGCGTGCTCGATCTTCACACAGCGGTCCATCACGACCTCCAGGCCCGCGGCCTCGGCCTGACGCGCGGCGTCCTCGTTCCAGATGCCCAGCTGCAGCCACACGGTCCGGGCGCCCACGCGGGCGGCGTCCGCCACCACCTCGGGGGCGTCGGAGGACTTGCGGAACACCTCCACGAGGTCCGGGGTGACGGGCAGGTCGTCCAGCGAGGCGTACACGCGGTGGCCGAGGATCTCCTTGCCGGCCGCGGCGAGCACGGGATTGACGAAGTAGACGTCGTACGTGGTCGAGCTCAGCAGGTACGTGGCCACGAAGTACGACGCACGGGCCGGCTTGTCCGAGGCGCCGACGATCGCGATCGACCGGGTGCGCCGCAGGATCGCCAGGCGCTCGGGGGCGCCGGGGCCGGTCCAGGTGCGCTCGGGGTGGGTGGTGCTCATGGCTCAGGCCTCCTTCGGCGCGGCCGGGGCGCCGTCGTCGTCGCGGGTGCGGCCGGTGGCCTCGGTCAGGGCCTGGTCCAGGTCCCAGAGGATGTCCTCGGTGTCCTCGATGCCCACCGAGATGCGGATGAGGTCCTCCGGGATGCCCGCGGCCACGAGCTGCTCGGCGGTGAGCTGCTGATGGGTCGTCGTGGCGGGGTGCAGCACGAGCGTCTTCGCGTCGCCGATGTTGGCCAGGTGGCTGGCCAGCTGCAGGGCGGAGATGAAGCGCGACGCCGTCGCACGCCCGGCCTCCGGACCGGAGGCGCCGTCGTCGGTGTCTGTGGCTGCCGGGGCCACGCCGAAGCTGAACACCGAGCCGACGCCCCGGGGCAGCAGCTGCTGCGCGCGGGCGTGGTGCGGGTGGTCGGGCAGGCCGGCGTAGCGGACCCAGGAGACGCGCGGGTCCTCGTCCAGCCACTGCGCCACGGCCTGCGCATTCGCCAGGTGGGCGTCCATGCGCGGGGCCAGCGTCTCGACGCCGAGCAGCAGCTGGAACGCCGACTGGGGGGCCAGCGACGGGCCGAAGTCGCGCAGCTGCTCCGAGCGGAGCTTGGTGAGGAAACCGTATTCGCCGAAGTTGCCCCACCAGGAGACGCCGCCGTACGACGGCACGGGCTCGGTCATCGACGGGAACTTGCCGTTGTCCCACGGGAAGCGGCCGGACTCCACCACGACGCCGCCGAGCGTGGTGCCCTGCCCGCCGAGGAACTTCGTGGCCGAATGGATGACGATGTCCGCCCCGTGCTCGATCGGCCGGATCAGGTAGGGCGGGGTGAGGGTCGCGTCCACGACGAGCGGCACGCCGTGCCGGTGGGCGACGTCGGCCAGGCCGGGCAGGTCCACGACGTCACCGGAGGGGTTGGCGACGATCTCCGTGTAGACGGTCTTGGTGTTGGGCTGGAGGGCGGCCTCGAAGTCCGCGGCCTCGGCGGAGTCCACGAACGTGGTCTCGACGCCGAACCGGCGCAGGGAGACGTCCAGCTGGGTGATCGTGCCGCCGTACAGCTTGGAGGACGCCACGATGTGGTCGCCGGCCGCGGCGAGGGCCGCGAAGGTGACGAACTCGGCGGCCATGCCGGACGCCGTCGCGACGGCCCCGATCCCGCCCTCGAGCGTGGCGACCCGCTCCTCGAACGCGGCGACCGTGGGGTTGCCGATCCGCGAGTAGATGTTGCCGTACTTCTGCAGCGCGAAGAGGTTGGCGGCGTCTTCGGCGGACTCGAACACGAAGGAGCTGGTCTGGTGGATCGGCACCGCGCGGGAGCCGTGGACGGTGTCCGGGACGGCGCCCGCGTGCAGCGCCTGGGTGCGGAAGCCGAACTCGTGGTCAGCCACGGGGGTCCTTTCGATGGAGGCTTCGGGACAGTCCCTCCCATTGTCCCGGGCGAGGTGCGCCGGGGGCAGGGTGGGCACGTCGCAGAGCGTCACGCGGCGCCGGCCGGTGGCATGCAACGCGGGTTGAGTTATCACCGGTTACGCGGGCCTGGACCCGTGACAACTCAACCCGCGTTGGACGGGACCCATGACAACTCAACCCGCGTTGGACGGGCGGGGGCGGATCAGCGCGTGCGGGCGAGCCGACGCCGGACCAGCCCCACGATCCGCCCGAACCCAGCGCGCTGGTCCTCCCAGGTGCAGCGCAGGGTCGTCCATTCCCGTTCGAGGCAGTACGCGTCCCGACGGGCGTCCCTCGCCTGCTGCTGAGCCGTGCGGTGGCCGGCGCCGTCGTACTGGAGGGCCAGGCGCGCCCCCCGGTACCCGAGGTCCACGACGGGCGAGGCCGGGTCGGCCGGGTCGACGGCGACCTGCAGCTCCGGCTCCGGCAGCCCGGCCCGGATCAGCGCGAGCCGGAGGAAGGTCTCGGGCGGGGAGTCGGCCCCGACGCGCACCTCCGCCAGCGCGGCACGTGCGAGACGGACACCCGGCCGGCCACGGCAGCGGGCGAGCACCTCCGACAGCTCGGACACGGTGGCCACGGGGTCCGCCCGGCCCGTCGGCGTCCACGGCGGACGCACCAGGTGGTCGCCGTCCGCGATGAGCCAGTCCACCTCGTGGGGGCGGAGCATCCCGGCGAGGTCGAACCAGGTGCGCGCCGCCGTCGTGACGCGCTGGCCGTCGGGAAGCTCGAGCACGTGGTCGGAGGGCAGCCGCACCCGGTGGCTGACGACGCCGTCCAGGTCGGTCCGGTGCGTGCGCGCGGAGCGGTCGAAGGTCAGGTGCAGTCCGGCGGGCCGCGCGAGGCGGGGCGGCAGCGGCAGTCCGTGCCAGAGGGCGGCAGAGACGTGGGAGACCACCCCGCCCGTGAGGCGGACCAGCGCGGCCGCGCCGTCCGGGGCGCACGGGTCGGGGATGCCCGCGGTGTGCACGCC
>NZ_RBLN01000173.1:0-234 GCF_003989405.1 Micrococcus sp. HSID17227
TAAAAAAAAAAAAAACAAAGATAGATGTAGCGGCGCGATCAGTTGACCTAAATACAAAACAACAGCCTGCTAAGACTGCTAGAATGGACAAGATCTGAGAAACAATGGTATCGAAAAGTCACATAAGAGCTGAAGCTGCGGACCGAAGCAGCCGCATACCAGCACGACTAGCTTTCACGGTCACCACTAACAAGCACACACACACTAGACAAGCAGCCTCGGCAGAGTAAGAAA
>NZ_RBLN01000174.1:0-4690 GCF_003989405.1 Micrococcus sp. HSID17227
CGCGCCACGAGGCCGGCGTGGTCGTGGTCCTCGGGACGGCCGGGGGCGTCCGTCGCCCGCTCGACGCGGCGCGGCTCCCCCTCCATCCGGGTGAGCCGGAAGCTGCGCTCGGCGCCGCGGTCGAGGTCCCAGCCGGTGAGGTACCAGCGGCCGCGCACGAGGGTGAGGAACCAGGCCCGCACGGTGCGCCGGGTGGCCCGCCCCCGCGCGTCGCGGTAGGGGAAGCGCAGCACGGCCTCGTCGGCCACGGCCTGGGTGAGGGCCTCGAGCCGGGGGTCGGCCCGGGGCATGAGGGTGTGGTACCCGGCCAGCTCGTCGTCGCCCGTGAGGTCGGTGGCCGGCTGGAACAGCAGGCCCACGGCGCGGACGACGTCGGCGCGCAGCGGCGAGTCGCCCCACAGGCGCCGCGCCCGCACGAGGGCGCGGCGCTCGTCCACGGTCAGGTCGAGGTCGCGCAGCAGCAGCGCATCGCGGACGACGCGGTGCCGCACCCCCGCCTCGCCCTCGTCGAAGCCCGCGGGTTCGAGCGTCTCCAGCGGGACCCCCACGGCGCGCAGCACGCGGCGGTCCCGCTGGAAGAGCTTCTCGAAGGCGGCGTCCGTGAGCCCCTCATAGCCGACGACCTGCCGTCGGATCCGGTCACGCTCGAGACCGTGCGGTGCCGAGAGCAGCAGCCACAGCAGCGAGATGATGCGCTCGGCGGCCTCGTCGCCGGCGCGCCGCGGGGCGGGTGGGGTCACGGGGCCCGGGGTCAGTCGACCGAGACGAGGTCGCAGACGAAGATGAGCGTCTCGTTCGGCCCGATCGCGGAGCCGGCGCCGCGGGCGCCGTAGCCCAGGTGCGGCGGGATCTCGAGGCGGCGGCGGCCGCCGACCTTCATGCCGAGCAGGCCCTGGTCCCAGCCGGCGATGACCTGGCCGACGCCGACGGTCAGGGGCAGCGGGGTGCCGCGGTTCCACGAGGCGTCGAACTCCTCGCCGGTGGACCAGGCCACGCCCACGTAGTGGACCTGCACGCGGGAGCCGGCCTCGACGGCCGGGCCGGAGCCCTCGATCAGGTCCTCCACCACGAGCTCGGTGGGCGGGGTCTCGCCCGGGAAGTCGATCTCGGGCTTGGTGCGGTCGTAGTCGCGCTGTCCGAAGGACACGGTGCTCTCCTCTTGGGTTCTCGTGGACGGGGTCAGTTCGCCGACGGGGTGGCGGACGCCTGGGCGTCCAGGATGTCCACCACGAACAGCAGGGGCTCGTTCTCGCCGATGTCCGGCGGGCTGCCCTGCTCACCGTAGGCCTTCTCGGCCGGGATCGACAGGAGGACGCGCGAGCCCACCTTCTGGCCGGCCAGACCCTCCTTCCAGCCCTCGATGACCTGGTTGAGGGAGAACGTGATGGCCTGACCCGTCTCCCAGGACGAGTCGAAGACCTCACCGTCGGACCACGTCACGCCCTCATACTGCACGGTCACGGTGTCGTCCGCGCCGACCTCGCGGCCCTCGCCCTCGATCAGGGGCTGGACCACCAGCTCCTGGGGCGCCTCGCCGTCGGGCTTCGCGATGCTCGGCCGGCCGCTCTCCTCGTCCACGGTGACGTCGGGCAGGCGCTCGTCCCGCTCGGTCACCTCTTCGCCCTCGGCCTGCTTCGGCAGGATGGCGTCGATCTTGTAGACGAACAGCTGGGCGGGCTGCGTCTGGGTGGAGGGGGAGGCGCTCGGCGACGCGCTCTCGGTCTGCGGGACGGAGACGTCGTACTCGGGGCTGTACGCGGCGACGATCGTGCCGGCGCCGTTGCCCACCAGCATCTCGTGGATCTCCGGGTTCATGGACTTGAGCTGGTCGTCCACGGGCACGGCTTCCGGTTCGCCGCTGAAGTTCTCGGCGACCACCTCGCCGCTGGCCGGATCGACGACGGCGATCGACATCTTCAGGACGTCGCCCTCCTGCACCTGCTCCCCCTCGCCGGCGGTCAGCACGCGCGTGGTGGGCTGGTCGGTGTCGATCTCCCCGTCGATCTCGACCGTCGGCGCCCCGCCGTCGCCCTCCGTGAAGGTGACACCCGTCAGGGCGTCCGGCTCCCCCTGGCCCTCGCCGACGGCCGCCCGCTCGGGGGCGGCCGACGTGGAGGCCGACGCGGTGTCACTGTGGGGCTGGTCCGCGCCGTCGTCGCCGGTGGCGCAGGCGGTGGCCAGCATCAGGCCTGCGGCGCCGAGGGACAGCAGCGGCAGCAGGCGGCGACGGCGGCGGGCCGTCGGGGGCTGGGGGGTCTCGAACGAACTCATGCGGGTCACCCTAACGGCGCGTCCTGGACGCGCGCTGTCAGGCGATCCGCTCGAACAGCCGGTCGACGGCGGCCGACGACGTGTCGAACGGGTCCTTCGTCACGATCGCGTGCAGCGGATGGTCGGTGAGCTTCAGGGTCGTCCAGTCGACGGCGTAGTCCAGGCCGCGCTCCCGGGCGCGGGCCACGAAGTCCGCGCGCACGCGGGCCCGGGTGGTGGGCGGGGCGGTCTCCACGGCGGACCGGGCGGCGTCCTCGGGCAGCAGGCGCGCGACGGCGCCGCGCCGCAGCAGCAGGCGGAACAGCCCCCGGTCGGGGTCGATGTCGTGGAAGGCCAGGTCCAGCTGGGCGAGGCGGGGCGCGTCCCAACCCAGGTCGTGGCGGGCCCGGTAGTCCTCCAGCAGGCGCAGCTTGATCGCCCAGTCGATGCGGTCCTCGATGCGGGACCGGTCACCGGTGCGGACGGCGTCGAGCACCTCGCCCCACAGGGTGAGGACCTCCCCCACCCGGTCGTGGTGGGCACCCTCCGCGGCGACGAAGGCGCGGGCCCGCTCGAGGTAGTGCTCCTGCAGCTCGAGGGCGGAGGCCTCCCCCTCCCGGAGCGCGATGCGGGCCGTGCCGGTGAGGTCGTGGGAGATCTGCCGCACCGCGCGGGTGGGGTGGGCGACGACGCGGTCCCCGAGCGGGAAGCCCGCCTCGATCATCCGCAGCAGCAGGTCGGTGGCGCCGAAGCGCAGCAGGTGGGTGTGCTCGGAGAGGTTCGTGTCCCCCACGATCACGTGGAGGCGCCGGTACTCGGAGGCGTCCGCGTGCGGCTCGTCCCGCGTGTTGATGATCGGCCGGGACCGCGTGGTGGAGGAGGACACGCCGTCCTGCACGAAGTCGGCGCGCTGGGAGAACGCGAAGTGGGCCGGGCCCTCGCCCTCGGGCCACGTGCCGGCGGGCACGACGCGGCCCGCGCCCACGAGGATCTGCCGGGAGACGAGGAACGGGACGAGCGCCTCGGTGAGCCGCCGGTACTCGGTGCGCCGGCGCAGCAGGTAGTTCTCGTGGGAGCCGTAGGAGCTGCCCGAGGAGTCGGCGTTGTTGCGGTAGAGGTGGATCCGGCCGCCGACCCCGTCCGCGGCCATGCGCTCCTCGGCCTGGACCACGAGGTCGTGCAGCAGCAGGTCCCCCGCCCCGTCCGAGGCGATGAGCTCGTCGAGCGTCGAGCACTCGGCGGTCGCGTACTCGGGGTGGGAGCCGACGTCGAGATAGAGCCGGGAGCCGTTGGCCACGAACACGTTCGAGGACCTCCCCCACTCGACGACGGGCCGGAAGAGGTAGCGGACGACCTCTTCGGGACTGAGCGGGCGCCCCTGCGGGTTCCAATGCTGGACGCCGTACTCCGTCTCCAGCCCGAGGATCCGGCGGGCGCGGTCCGCGTCGGTCACTGGCCGCCCTTCTGGACGAAGCCCTTGACGAACTCCTCGGCGTTGGACACCAGCACCGAGTCGATCTCGTCCAGCAGGCTGTCCAGGCCCTGGTCCTGGGCCGCGGGCTTCACGTGCGCCTGGCCCGCCGCGGCGCCGGTCTCGTCGTCGCCGCCGGACGGGCGTGGGCGGATCTGCTCCTGGGACATGGTGGCCTCCTCGTGCGTCGACGCGGGTCGGTGTGCTCCGTCCGCGTCCACCCATCCTGCCCCACGCGCGGGCCACGTTTCAGCCCCACGTCCCCGGGTTGCCCCACGCTGGCAGGATGGGGGCATGCGCCTGTGGACCCTTCATCCCCGCCACCTCGACCGCCAGGGCCTGACGGGCGCCTGGCGCGAGGCCCTGCTCGCGCAGGCCGTCCTGGCCGGCCGCACGCGCGGATATCGGGACCACCCGCAGCTGCTGAGGTTCCGGGAGCACCCGGACCCGTCCGGCGCCGTCGGTGCGTTCCTCTCCGGCCTCGAGGCCGAGGCCACGGCGCGCGGCTATCGCTTCGATCACTCCCGGATCGACCGGCCGTGCCCCGCCCCCGACGGCGCCGTGCGCATCCCGCCCGCCGGTCTCGCACCGATCCCGGCCACCACGGGCCAGCGCGACCTGGAGTGGCGTCACCTGTGCGCCAAGCTGGCCGCGCGCAGCCCCGCCTGGCTCGAACAGTGGTCGGACACGCCCGTCCCCGACGTGCACCCGCTGTTCACGATCGTCCCGGGGCCGGTCGCGTCCTGGGAGCGCGCCTGAGGGCGGGCCGCGGTCGGGCCCGGTCTGGCACCGTGGGGGCATGATCCGCGACGAGAGCATCGAGAGCTATCTGGGCCGCCTCGCCTCCGGCGAGCCCACCCCCGGTGGCGGCGCGACGGGCGCGCTGGCGGTCGCCGAGGGCGCCGGACTGCTGGCCATGGCGGCCCGGTTCAGCGCAGCCGAGGAGGACGCCCGGGCATCGGAGGGCCT
>NZ_RBLN01000175.1:0-4505 GCF_003989405.1 Micrococcus sp. HSID17227
TGCTCGCGGCCGCCCGGGCGGAGCAGCGTGCGCTCACGGCCGCGCGCGCCGAGGACGCCGAACGCCAACGCGCGGAGTCCCAGGTGATGTCCACGCTCGCGCCGCTGGGCCAGCGGCTGGCGGCGCTCCAGGAGCAGGTGAGCGTGCTGGAACGGGATCGGGCGTCCCAGTTCGGCCGGCTCGGGGAGCAGCTCCGCGCCGCCGCAGCCACCGACCGGGACCTGCTGAACCAGACCACGTCGCTCATGGCCACGCTCAAGTCCACTTCCGCGCGGGGCCACTGGGGCGAGGCGCAGCTGCGGCGGGTCGTCGAGGCGGCGGGCATGCTCCACCACGTGGACTTCACGGAGCAGGCCACGCTGTCCGGCAGGGACGGCGAGCGCCTCCGCCCGGACCTCGTGGTGTCCCTGCCCGGCGGCAAGGCCATGGCCGTGGACGCCAAGGCCCCCATCGGGGACGCGCTGGCCGCCGAGGCCCTCGCGGACGAGCCCGGCGAGGAGGCGTACGAGCGGCGCCAGGCGCTGGCCGCCCAGCACGCCGCGGCCGTGCGCCGCCACGTGGACCAGCTCTCCGCGAAGTCCTACTGGGACGGCCTCGAGCACTCCCCCGAGCTGGTCCTGTGCTTCCTGCCCGCCGAGTCGCTCCTGGCCGCGGCGCTGGACGCGGACCCCGGGCTGCTGGACCACGCGTTCTCCCGGAACGTCGCGCTCGTCGCCCCCGTCTCCCTCCTGACCGCCCTGAAGTCCGTGGCCTACGCGTGGCGGCAGGACACCCTGGCCGAGAACGCCCACACCGTGGTGGCCAGCGCGAAGGACCTCTACGAGCGTCTCGGCACGCTCGGCACTCACCTGGACCGCATGGGCGGCTCCCTCAAGACCGCCGTGGACCGCTACAACCAGCTCGTCGGCAGCGTCGAGTCGCGCGTGCTCCCCGCCGCCCGGCGCCTCCGCGACGCCGACCCGGGCCTGGCCCCCACGCCGGACATCCGCACGCTCGAGTCCGCGCCCCGGCCCCTGGCCGCCCCGGAACTGGTCGCGGGCGTGGAGGAGGACGAGCTGCGCCGTCGTCGGGCGGAGTCGGCGCGGGAGGCGTGAGCGGGGCCGCACGGGGGCCGGGCGGGTGGGCCGTCGCGGCCCCGACGTCGTCTTTCCGTGTCCCGGGCCACTTGCTACCGTGAAACTCACAGAGAATTGCCAGGCCGCGCCAAGGGCCTGACCTGAAGAGGAGGCCCCATGGAGTCCCGCCCACTCCCCCCGCCGAGCAACGTCAACGAGCACGTCTCCCGCTTCGACCCCCGAGCGGCCGCCCAGGAGTTCGAACACGAGCTCTCCCCGGGCATGCGTGACGAGCCGCTGCCCGGCGGCGAGAACGTCAAGCGCATCATCGGCCTCGTGGTCGGCCCCCTGCTCGCCGTCGCCCTGTTCCTGCTGATGCCGGGCGACCTCGGCGTCTGGCCCCGCCTCGTCGCCGCCACCGCGGTGCTCATGGCCGTGTGGTGGATGACCGAGGCCCTGCCCATCCCCGCCACCGCCCTGCTGCCGCTCGTCGTCTTCCCGCTCGGCGTGCCCGCCGAGGAGTCCGACGGCGGCATCACCTTCGACGCCGTCGGCGCGAGCTACGGCAACAACATCATCTTCCTGTTCATGGGCGGCTTCATGCTCGCCCTGGCCATGCAGCGCTGGAACCTGCACCGGCGCATCGCGCTCGGCGTCCTGAAGTTCATGGGCGCCAGGACCGTGAATCTCATCCTGGGCTTCATGATCGCCACCGGGTTCATCTCCATGTGGGTGTCCAACACCGCCACCGCCGTGATGATGCTCCCCATCGGCGTGTCCATCCTCGTGCTCGTCCAGCGCTACGGCACGGACGGCGCCCTGACTGCGGACGAGGGAGCGGACCAGGTCGACCGCCCCGCCGCGCCCGCATCCGCGGCCGGCGAGGCCCCCACGCAGGCCGAGATCCGCTCCCTCACGAAGTCGAACTTCGGCACCGCGCTCATGCTCGGCATCGCGTACGCCGCGTCCATCGGCTCGCTCGGCACCATCATCGGCACCCCGCCCAACACCCTGCTCGCGGGCCACATGGCCGCCGAGCACGGCGTGCAGATCGGCTTCGGCCAGTGGATGCTGGTCGGCGTGCCGATCGCCGTCGTGCTGCTCTTCGCGTGCTGGTTCCTGCTCACCCGCGTGCTGTTCCGCCCGGAGATCGACGAGGTCCCCGGCGGCCGCGACCTGATCGCCACCGAGCTGGCCCGCCTCGGCCGCATGAGCGCCCCCGAGGCCAAGGTCCTCGCCGTCTTCGTCCTCGCCGCGCTGGCCTGGATCACCGTGCCGCTGATCTCCGAATACGTCCTGGACCTGGAGTCCCCGCTGCTCTCGGACGCGGCCATCGCCATCGTCGTCGGACTCATCCTGTTCCTCCTGCCGGCCGGTGGCGGGGCCGGGCGCGGCGTGCGCCTCCTCGACTGGGAGGCCGCGAAGGACCTGCCGTGGGGCGTGCTCCTGCTGTTCGGCGGCGGCCTGGCCCTGTCCGGTCAGTTCTCCAAGTCGGGCCTGTCCACGTGGCTCGGTGAGCAGGTCAAGGGCTTCGGTGACATCCCCGTGTGGGTGCTCGTGGTGATCGCCTCCGTCGGCATCCTGCTACTGACCGAGATGACCTCGAACACGGCCACCGCGGCCACGTTCCTGCCGGTCGCCTCCGGCGTGGCCCTGGGCACCGGCGTCGCCCCGCTCATGCTGGCCGCGCCCGTCGCCCTCGCCGCGACCTGCGCGTTCATGCTGCCCGTGGCCACCCCGCCGAACGCCATCGCGTACGGCTCCGGCTATGTGACCATCGGCCAGATGGTGAAGGGCGGCGTGTGGCTGAACATCATCGCCGCCGTGCTCATCTCCATCGCGTCGATGACCCTGCTCGTCTGGGTCTTCGGACTCTGAGTCCTGACCACCCGCCGGCCCGGCACGCTGAGGCCCGGGCACGCCGAGGCCCGCAGACTCGCCGCTTCGCCGGCGTCGTGACGGCGAGTCTGCGGGCCTCAGCGAGGAGACGAGGGGCGCGCTCAGGCCTCGGCGGCGCGGCGGCGTCCGCCGAGGGCGCGCCCGTCGTCGCCCACGCGCTTCATCTCGGCGCGCAGCTCCTTGGGCAGGGAGAAGATGATGTCTTCCTCGGCGGTCACCACCTCGTCCACCTGCCCGTAGCCGTACTCGGCCAGCAGCGCGAGCACCTCCTGGACCAGCACCTCGGGCACGGACGCGCCCGAGGACAGGCCCACGGTGGCCACGCCCTCGAACCAGGACTCGTCCACCTGGTTGGCGAAGTCCACGCGCTCGGCGCGGGAGGCCCCGTACTCCGCGGCCACCTCCTTGAGGCGCACCGAGTTCGAGGAGTTCGCCGAGCCCACGATGATCACCAGGTCGCACTCCGGCGAGATCGACTTGATGGCCGCCTGCCGGTTGGAGGTGGCGTAGCAGATGTCGTCCGAGGGCGGGTCCTGCAGGTTCGGGAACCGCTCGCGCAGCACGGAGACGATCTCGAGGGTCTCGTCCACGGAGAGCGTGGTCTGGGAGAGCCAGATCAGGTTGTCCGGGTCCTCCACCTGGACGGTGCGGGCCTCGGCGACGTCGTTGATCACCGTGGTGTGCTCGGGCGCCTCGCCGAACGTGCCCTCGACCTCCTCGTGGCCGTCGTGGCCGATCAACAGGATCCGCTTGTCCTGCTTGGCGAAGCGCACGGCCTCGCGGTGCACCTTGGTCACGAGCGGGCACGTGGCGTCGATGGTGCGCAGGTTGCGCTGGGCGGCCTCCTCGACGACGGCCGGGGACACGCCGTGCGCGGAGAACACGGTCAGGGCGCCCTCGGGCACCTCGTCCAGCTCGTCAACGAACACCACGCCGCGCTCGGTCAGGGTGTCCACGACGTGCCGGTTGTGGACGATCTCCTTGCGCACGTACACGGGGGCGCCGTGGTGCTCGAGGGCCTTCTCGACGGCGACGACGGCACGGTCCACGCCGGCGCAGTAGCCACGGGGGGCGGCCAGCAGCACGCGCTTCTCACCGGACACGGGCGCGGCCGCCTCCACCTCCTCACGGGAACGACGAACGCGCGGGACCTGCGGCATCCCGAGGCCGACGGCGGACGGACGGGCGGAGACGGAGGGAGCGGACATGCCCTCCATGCTATCGGCCGGGACGCAGACCGGGCCCGGGCTTCGCCGCGGGCTCAGCGCGACGTGACGTCGGCGGCGGTGTGGGAGCGGCCCACCGCGGGGGGACCGTCCGCCCGGGCGGCACGGACCCGGCCACGCCGAGCGACCCACAGCTCGGCCAGGGCCAGCAGCAGGCCCGCGGCCAGCACGATCCAGCCCAGGGTGGTCAGGGTCTGGGGGTAGGGGGCGACGGCGGCCGCGAACGCCGGGCGGGCGGCCTCCTCCATCTGCTGGACGAACGCGGCCACCCCGGGGGAGGCCCCCTCGGGTGCCGTGAGGTGGACCGCGTCCGGACCCAGGCGGG
>NZ_RBLN01000176.1:0-4577 GCF_003989405.1 Micrococcus sp. HSID17227
TCGCCGCCGGCGCACGCTCCTGGCGGCCGGCGCGGTCCTGGTCGCGCTGGCCCTGGTCCTGGCGCCGTGGCTCGCGGCGGCCCTGCGCAACACCGTGGAGGTGCCCGCGGTGGTGGGGCTGCAGCAGGACGAGGCGGTCGCGGCGCTCGAGGACGCGGGCCTGGTGGCCGTCGTCTCGTCCGCGTACATGGCCGACGCTCCGGACGGGACCGTCACCCAGAGCGACCCGCCGACGGGCACGGAGGTGCCCCGCGGGGCCGAGGTGCGGATCCGGGTGTCCCGCGGCGAGGAGGGCATCGCGCTGTCCGACTCCCTGCACGGGCTGTCCGAGGACGCGGCCCGCCGCGAGCTGGAACGGCTGGGCCTGCGTGTCTCCTCCGTGCAGTACCAGGACGACGGCCGACTCGAGCGCGGGCTGCTCGCCCGCACCGACCCCGCGATGGGCACGCACGTGCCGCCCGGCTCCTCCGTGGTGCTGCACCTGTCCAGCGGCATGGTCGCCGTGCCGGACGTGGTGGGGATGAGCGCTCCGGACGCGCGGCGTCAGCTGGCGCTGAGCGCCCCCGAGCTGCGCGTGCGGATCCAGGACGAGGACGGCGCGACCACCGACACCGGCACGGTCGTGGCCCAGGATCCGCCCGCCGGCGTCCGCGTGGACAACCGTTCCTCCCTGACCCTGACCGCTTCCTCGTGGATCGCGCCCACGGCCGAGCCCTCCGAGCCGGCCCCGCCATCCAGCGAGGCGCCCGAGCCCACGCCGTCGGCGTCCGCATCACCGAGCCCCCCGCCGACGGAGAGCCCCGAGCCCTCCGAGAGCGCGGAGCCGTCACCCTCGCCGTCCGCCTCGGCCACGCCCAGCCCCGAGCCGACGACGACCGCGACGCCGTCGCCGACGCAGAGCCCGTCACCGACGTCGGCGGCCCCGTCGGAGCCGACCGGGCAGCCGCCGAGCACGTCGCCCACCGCGACGCCGGTGGACCCGCTGCCGACGCTGACGCCGGAGCCCGAGCCCTCGATCGATCCGCCGCCGTCCACCTGAGCGGACGGGGCGCCGTCGGACCCGCGAACCGGGCCCCGGGACCGGTCAGTCCTGGCGGACGAGGGGGGAGAGCCGGCCGCCGCGCTCGGCGGCCCCGGAGAGCCCCACGGACTCGAGCCAGTTGCCGAGCATCCGGTAGCCGCCCTCGGTGAGCACGGACTCGGGGTGGAACTGCACGCCCCACAGGGGCGCGGTGCGGTGGGCCAGTCCCATCACGACGCCGTCCTCGGTCTCGGCGGTGATCTCCAGGACCGCATCGTCCACGGTGGGCCGCACGGCGGCCAGCGAGTGGTAGCGGGTGGCGGTGAACGGCGAGGGGACGCCCTCGAACATGGGGTGCTCGCCGTGGCGGACCAGGGACGTCTTGCCGTGCATGAGGGATTCCGCGTGCGTCACGGTGGCGCCGAACGCCTCCGCGATGGCCTGGTGCCCCAGGCACACCCCGAAGAGCGGGCGGCCGCCGTCGGCGGCGGAGCGGATGAGGTCGAGGGAGACACCGGCGTCGGCGGGCGCGCCCGGCCCGGGCGAGATGAGCACGGCCGTGTGCTCGGCCGCGAGCTCGAGGGCGCGGGCGGGGGTGACCTCGTCGTTGCGGATCACGGTGGTGCGGGCCCCGAGCTGCTCAAGGTAGCCCACCAGGGTGTAGACGAAGCTGTCGTAGTTGTCGACGACGAGGACGGAGACCTCGGGGCTCTGCACGGGGGCGCTCTTTCCTCCCCGCCGCGTGGGAGCGGGGTGCATAGACTGGCCGGGCACGTCGCTGACCCCGGTCCTGGGCAGGTCAGCAGGATACCGTCCCCGCCCCGGTCCCCGCCGGTGGGGGCGCCCACCACCCCCCCACCCGAGGAGAAGATCCGTGGCAGCACCCGCCGGCAAGCGCAAGGACTCGGCCCGTCGGAAGCGCGAGGAGCTCGAGGCCGCGCGCCGCAGCCGCTCCGCCGTGCGGACGGACCTCGGGGACGTGGACCCGGGTCCGAAGCCCCTCTCCCCCGGGTACAAGGCCGTGATGTTCGGCCTGCTGATCCTCGGCCTGCTCTGGATCATCGTCTACTACCTGACCCAGGGCCTCTTCCCGATCGTGCAGATCGGCGGCTGGAACATCCTCGTGGGCTTCGGCATCGCGCTCGTCGGGTTCCTGATGATGTCCCGCTGGAGCGAATGACACGCGTGTAGTTCTCCACAGTGGTGGACAACCCTGTGGATGAGGGATCCGCACGATCCGGCCCGGAGACGAGTTGTCCCCGGAGTTGTCCACAGGTGTGGACACCCCTGTGGGAAGAAGTGCACACCCGCCTGTGGAGAACTCCGGGGACGGTCGGGGACGACGGTCTAGCCGAGCAGGCCGGCCACCGTGACCCGGGCGGCGCCGAGCACCGTGAGCGCCACCAGCGCCGCCGCCACGACCACGAGGCCGGCCGCCTGGGCGCCCACGGACGGCACACGCGCCCGCCCGGGGCGCAGCCCGCCGGCCAGGGAGAACACGACGGCGACGACGGCGCCCGTCAGCAGCCCGCCCACGTGCACCTGCCAGGCCACCCCGGGCAGCAGGAACGAGAACACGAGGTTCAGGCCGATCAGCATGGCGATCGAGCGCACCTGGCCGCCCCGCACCCGGGTGAGCAGGAACAGGGCCGCGAACATGCCGTACACGGCGCCGGACGCCCCGACGACGGGCTGCAGCGGGTCCGAGACCCACAGCGCGAACACCGCACCGCCCACGGCGGAGAGCACGTAGAGGGCGAGGAACCGCCACCAGCCCAGCGCGGGCTCGAGCACGCGCCCGATCACCCACAGCGCGAGCATGTTCAGCAGCAGGTGTGTGGGACCGGAGACGTCGTGCACGAGCGCGTAGGAGGCCATCCGCCACGGCTCCATGCCGTACGGGGACGTGTAGAGCCCGGCGTACCAGAGCGCCTCGGTCACGCCGGACGCCTGATCCCGGGTCAGCCACTGCGCCGCGTAGACCACCGCCGTGACCGCCAGCAGGATCCAGGTGACGGGCGAGGCGGCGAAGCCCGTCCGCCGTCGGACCGGGACCGACGCGGCGGCGCCGGCGGGAGCCACCGTCGGAGCAGGGCCGGCCACGACGCCGGACGCACAGTCCACGCAGACCGGTCCGGCCGCGGAGCCGGGACGCTGGCAGTCGAGGCACGCGGGGCGCCGGCAGACGGCGCAGCGCACATACGCGGCACGGCCCGGATGCCGCGGGCACACCGGGGGTGTGCCGTCCGCGGAGTCCGGGCCGTGCGGGTCAGAGGGGGTGGTGCTCACCGAGGGGCTGCTCAGGCCTCGTCGATGTCGATGGACTCGATGACGACGTCCTCGAGCGGGCGGTCACGGGGATCGGTGGCGACGGCGTTGAGCTCGTCCACGACCTTCTGGGAGGCCTCGTCCTTCACCTCGCCGAAGATGGTGTGCTTGCCGTTGAGCCAGCCGGTGGGCACGGAGGTGATGAAGAACTGCGAGCCGTTGGTGCCGGGGCCGGCGTTGGCCATGGCCAGCAGGTAGGGACGGTCGAACTGCAGCTCGGGGTGGATCTCGTCGCCGAACTGGTAGCCGGGGCCGCCGATGCCCATGCCGAGCGGGTCGCCGCCCTGGATCATGAAGTCCTTGATGATGCGGTGGAACACGGTGCCGGAGTACAGCGGGGCGCCGTTGTTCTTCTCACCGGTCTGCGGGTGGGTCCACTCCTGCTCGCCGGTGGCGAGACCCACGAAGTTCTTCACGGTCTTCGGGGCGTGGTTGCCGAACAGCTCGACGACGATGTCGCCGTGGTTCGTGTGGATGGTCGCGGTGTGCGTCTTGTTCGCCATGCGCCCCATTGTTCCATCCGCGGCGGCGGGCCGTCCGGATCCCGCCGTCCGGGGGCGGGTCTTCCGCGATCGGCGTACGCACTCCCGGCGTGCCGGGACCCGTGCCACGGCGGGGGTCGGCCACTAGGCTGGGCCTCGAGGACCACCGCGTTCAACGACCATCCAGAACTCACGGGAGGCATCACATGGCTCGCACGACCCTGCACGACGAGATCCAGCACGACGGCGGCGCGAACGCGTTCGTCGCACGCCAGGCGGAGAACCTGCGCCACTGGGCCGCCCCGAAGGTGGAGTCCACCCGCGCCTGGAGCGAGGTGGCCGCGGCCTACGGGCTGATCGGCGGCTCCGCCGCGGCCGAGGAGGGCCGCCGCAAGGCCCAGGACGCCAAGAAGGAGTACGGCCCCATGGTCGAGCGCGGGGCGCGGAAGGCCGGCGAGGCCGTCGCGCACCAGTACGGGCTGCTGGCCCCCGCCGTCGCCAAGGGCGTGGACACCGTCCAGGACTTCCTCGAGCACCTGCAGGCCCAGGCGCAGGACGCCGGCCACGAGGTGCAGCAGCAGTTCGCCGCGGCGCGCAAGGACGCTGAGAAGGCCGCGAAGAAGGGCCGCCGTCGTGGGGGCCGCAAGGCCAAGCAGCTGCGCCGGGACGGCCGCCAGGCCGCCCAGGGCCTGCGCAAGGACGCGAAGAAGGCCGCCAAGGGCGCCCGCAAGGACGCGCAGCGGTCC
>NZ_RBLN01000177.1:0-4812 GCF_003989405.1 Micrococcus sp. HSID17227
GATGGGGGCCGGGAAGACGACGGTCGGCCGGGCCCTGGCCGCCGTGACCGGGCTGCCCTTCGTGGACTCCGACGAGCTGTTCACCCAGGTCCACGGCCCGATCCCGGAGTTCTTCGCCGAGCACGGCGAGGCCGCGTTCCGGGCGGAGGAGGCGCGCGTCATCGGCCATGTGCTCGGCCGACCCACCCCGTGCGTCCTCTCGTGCGGCGGCGGCGCCGTCCTGCATCCGGGCACCCGCCGCGCGCTGGCCGGGCCGGACTCCGACGTCGTCTACCTCGCGGTCGGAGAGGAGGAGGCGCTGCGCCGCGTGGGCGGCGGCGCGGGCCGCCCCGTCCTGGCCGGCGACCCCGCCGGGACCTGGCGGCGCATCCTCGCCGAACGCGAGGGGCTGTACCGCGAGGTCGCCGACCTCGTGCTCGACACCACAGGCCTGACGGCCGCCGAAGCGGCCTGGCGTATCGTGGGGGACGCCCACCGCCCCCGAAGGAGTGAGTCACACCCATGACCGACCGTGAGCCGGACATCACCGAGCAGGAGACACCGGGGGCGGCGCCCGCGGCCGCTCCGGCCGCACCCGAGGACGTGACGGTCATCCCCGTGGCCGGCGGCCACGAGGCGGCCGTGCACGGCGGCTACGACGTGGTGGTGGGCCGGGGCCTGCTCGCGCGCCTGCCGGACCTGCTCGGCCCGACCGTCCGACGCGTGCTGGTCATCCATCCGCGCGCCCTCCGGGCCACCGGCGACGTCGTCAAGAACGACCTCGAGGCCGTGGGCCTGACCGCACTGACCGCCGAGATCCCGGACGCCGAGGAGGGCAAGCACCTGCAGGTGGCCGGGTTCTGCTGGCAGGTGCTCGGCCAGAACGACTTCACCCGGTCGGACGCGATCGTCTCCGTGGGCGGCGGCGCCGTGTCCGACCTGGCCGGCTTCGTGGCGGCCACGTGGCTGCGCGGCATCCGCGTCGTGCACATGCCCACCACCCTGCTGGGCATGGTGGACGCGGCGGTGGGCGGCAAGACCGGCATCAACACCGCCGAGGGCAAGAACCTGGTGGGGGCGTTCCACAATCCGGCCGGCGTGCTGGCCGACCTGGACACGCTGCTCACCCTGCCGGCCAACGAGCTGATCTCCGGCCTGGCCGAGGTCGTGAAGTGCGGCTTCATCGCCGACCCCGCGATCCTCGACCTCATCGAGGAGGACCCGGCCCAGGCCCAGAACCCGCACTCCCCGCGGCTGCGCGAGCTGATCGAGCGCTCGATCCGGGTCAAGGCGGACGTCGTCTCCCGCGACCCCCGCGAGTCGGGCGCCCGCGAGGCACTGAACTACGGCCACACGATGGGGCACGCGATCGAGCTCGCCGAGCGCTACCAGTGGCGCCACGGCGCCGCGGTGTCCGTGGGCCTGGTCTTCGCGGCCGAGCTGGCCCGCTCCCTCGGCCGGCTCGACGACGCCACCGCGGACCGGCACTGGTCGGTGCTGACGGCCCTGGGCCTGCCCGTCTCCTACCGCGGGGACCGGTGGCAGACCCTGCTCGAGGGCATCCGCCGGGACAAGAAGAACCGCGGCGACCAGCTGCGCTTCGTCCTGCTGGACGGGCTCGCGCAGCCCACCACCGTGGACATCCCGGACGCGTCCCTGCTCTTCGCGGCGTACCAGGAGATCGCGGAGTGAGCCGCCGCTGACCCCGGCCCCGCGCGGGGCCTCCCGTAGACTGGCCCGCGCACATCCAAGACCCCACCCACTGCAGGCGGACCCGTGACGGTCCGCGAGACCGATCGGGAGCACACACGTGGCAACGAGCAACGACATCAAGAACGGCGCCGTCCTGAAGCTGGAGGGCCAGCTCTGGAACGTCACCGAGTTCCAGCACGTCAAGCCGGGCAAGGGCGGCGCGTTCGTCCGCACCAAGATGAAGAACATCACCACGGGCAAGGTCGTGGACAAGACCTTCAACGCCGGCGCCAAGGTCGAGTTCGCCACCGTCGACCGCTCCGACTACCAGTACCTCTACCAGGACGGCGCGGACTACGTGTTCATGGACGTCAAGGACTACGACCAGATCACCGTGCCCGGGGCCGTGGTCGGCGACGCCGCGAAGTACATGCTCGAGAACACCCAGGTGGTCATCGCCCTGCACGAGGGCACGCCGCTGTACCTCGAGATGCCGGCGTCCGTGGTCCTGGAGATCACCTACACCGAGCCGGGCCTGCAGGGGGACCGCTCGTCCGCCGGCACCAAGCCCGCCACCGTGGAGACCGGCGCCGAGATCCAGGTGCCGCTCTTCGTCGAGCAGGGCACCCGCGTCAAGGTCGACACCCGCACCGGCGACTACCTCGGCCGCGTCAATGACTGAGCGGGCCTCCGCCGGCTCCGCTGCCAAGCGGGGGACCACGGCGCGCAGCCGCTCCCGGCAGCGTGCGGTGGAGATCCTGTTCGAGGCCGAGCAGCGCGGATCCACCGTGCTGGAGGGCATCCGCACCCGCCGCGAGAGCACCGACCTGCAGGTGAACGCCTACACCCAGCGGCTCGTGGAAGGCGTCATCGCGGACCAGGAGCGGCTCGACGAGGCCCTGAGCTCCTACTCCCGCGGCTGGTCCCTGGACCGCATGCCCGCCGTCGACCGGGCGATCCTGCGCGTGGGGGCCTGGGAGCTGCTGTTCCAGGACGACGTGCCGGACGCCGTCGCCATCTCGGAGGCCGTCGCCCTGGCCGCCCAGCTGTCCACGGACGACTCGCCCGAGTTCGTCAACGGTCTGCTCGGCCGCCTGCAGCAGGTCAAGCCGACGCTGCTCGCCTGAGCCGCCGAGAGCTCCGTCACGAGGCCCGTCCCGCACCGCGTCATCCGCGCCGTGGGGCGGGCCTCGCTGGTAGAGTCGGCGACGTCCCGCGCGGGGGCCCACCGGCGCCCCGGGACGAACCACGCATCCTTTAAGAGCCGTCCTGTGAGGCGGGGAAGGAGGCGCCGGCATGGGAACTGACCCCGCCGCACCTCGTGCTGCCCGGACCGTGCTGTCCACGTCCGAGATCGACCGGGCGCTGACCCGGATCGCCCACGAGATCCTCGAGTCCAACAAGGGCGCCGAGGGTCTCGTCCTGATGGGGATCCCGCGCCGCGGGGCCCCCCTGGCCCGGCGGCTCGGCGCCCTGCTGGCCCGCATCGAGCCGGCCTTCGACCCCACCGCCGCCGTCGGTGAGGTGGACGTGACGCTCTACCGGGACGACCTCCGCCGCGGCACGGCCCGCACCCCGATGCCCACCCGCCTGCCCGAGGTCCCCCTCGACGGCGCCGTCGTCGTGCTCGTGGACGACGTCCTCTTCTCCGGCCGCACCGTCCGGGCCGCCCTCGACGCGATCGCCGACCTGGGCCGCCCCGCCGCCGTGCGCCTGGCCGTCCTCGTGGACCGCGGGCACCGCGAGCTGCCCGTCCGGGCCGACTTCGTGGGCAAGAACCTGCCGACCTCCACCGCCGAGCGCGTCCAGGTCCGGCTCATGGAGGTCGACGGCCCCGAGGGCACCGGCGAGGTCACTGAGGACGCCGTGAGCATCGTCGACCGTGTCGCGACCCGGGAGGGTTGAGCCGTGCGCCACCTGCTGTCCACCGCCGACCTCTCCCGCGCCGACGCCCTCGCCGTCCTCGACACCGCCGAGGAGATGGCCGCCGTCAACCAGCGCGAGGTCAAGAAGCTGCCCGCCCTGCGCGGCCGCACCGTGGTGAACCTCTTCCTCGAGGACTCCACCCGCACCCGCATCTCCTTCGAGGCCGCCGCCAAGCGGCTCTCCGCGGACGTGATCAACTTCTCCGCGAAGGGGTCGTCCGTCTCCAAGGGGGAGTCGCTCAAGGACACCGTCCAGACGCTCGAGGCCATCGGCGCGGACGCCATCGTGATGCGCCACTGGTCCTCGGGCGCGGCCCGCCAGCTGGCCGACTCCGGCTGGGTGCGCTCCGCCGTCGTGAACGCCGGCGACGGCACCCACGAGCACCCCACCCAGGCCCTCCTGGACGCCTTCACCCTGCGCCGGCGCCTCGCCGCGGCGACGGGAGAGGACCTGGTCGGCCAGGACCTGACCGGCATGCGCGTGGTGATCGTGGGGGACATCCTGCACTCGCGCGTGGCCCGGTCCAACGTGTGGCTGCTCAGCACGCTGGGCGCCCAGGTCACCCTGGCCGCCCCGCCCACCCTGCTGCCCGTGGGCGTGGCCGCGTGGCCGTGCCAGGTCACCTACTCGCTGGACGAGGCCCTCGACGCCGGCCCCGACGCCGTCATGATGCTCCGCGTCCAGGCCGAGCGGATGGGCGGCGCCTTCTTCCCGTCCGCGGGGGAGTACACCCGGACCTGGGGGCTGACCGACGACCGCTTCGCCCGCCTCACCGCCGGCCGCGGCGCCCTGCTCGACGAGCCCGTGGTCATGCACCCCGGCCCGATGGGCGGCGCCTTCTTCCCGTCCGCGGGGGAGTACACCCGGACCTGGGGGCTGACCGACGACCGCTTCGCCCGCCTCACCGCCGGCCGCGGCGCCCTGCTCGACGAGCCCGTGGTCATGCACCCCGGCCCGATGGGCGGCGCCTTCTTCCCGTCCGCGGGGGAGTACACCCGGACCTGGGGGCTGACCGACGACCGCTTCGCCCGCCTCACCGCCGGCCGCGGCGCCCTGCTCGACGAGCCCGTGGTCATGCACCCCGGCCCGATGGGCGGCGCCTTCTTCCCGTCCGCGGGGGAGTACACCCGGACCTGGGGGCTGACCGACGACCGCTTCGCCCGCCTCACCGCCGGCCGCGGCGCCCTGCTCGACGAGCCCGTGGTCATGCACCCC
>NZ_RBLN01000178.1:0-221 GCF_003989405.1 Micrococcus sp. HSID17227
AGTGTCAGGACACGTGAGGTGCAGGAGGTCGTGATAGTAAGAGGAGACAGAACAGAAGGAAATGTAGGCTGAGTACGCAGAGGCCTAAGGACACAAACGGCAGGGCGGGATAGGCATGGGTAGAGATGAGAAGTGCGTGTGAGATAGAGTAGGAAGTGAAGTAAGTGATGATGATGAGATGAAGAAGAGAGGAGATAGTGACAGTAGGCGGTTTTTTTTTT
>NZ_RBLN01000179.1:0-4515 GCF_003989405.1 Micrococcus sp. HSID17227
GCTCTTCGCCGGCCGCCTGCGCCGCCGCTGACCCGGGGGCGCCCGCCCTCCCCAGCCCCCGAGGCCCCGATCCCCACGGATCGGGGCCTCGTCGTCTGCGGGCAGGGGCGACGGCGTCGGTAGGCTGGGCGTGTGGGGCGCCCGGCGGGGGCGTCCGCCCGCGGACCCTGGAGGAGCGACCCATGCGTGTGATCGACGTCGGCCTGCGCGAGGGCCACGAGTACCGCGTCCGCGACACCTGGCTGACCGTGCCGAACCTCATCACCCTGGCCCGCTTCGCCCTGGTCCCGGTGTTCGTGTGGCTCACCGTCGACGGCCGGCACCTGGACGCGTTCGTGATCCTGGCGGTGCTCTCCGGCACGGACTGGGTGGACGGCTACGTGGCGCGCCGGTTCGACATGATCTCCACGGTCGGGCGGTGGCTCGACCCGGTGGCGGACCGCCTCTCCCTGCTGGTGGTGGCCGTGACGTTCGTGGCCACCGGCATCGCCCCGCTCTGGCTCGCCCTGGCCATCGCGATCCCGGACCTCGTGCTCGCCGCCGTGTGCCTGTGGCTGTTCGGCGGCAGCCCGGATCTGCCGGTCACGGTCCTGGGCAAGGTGCGCACCGCGCTGCTGCTGGTGGGCACGCCCCTGCTGCTGCTCGCCCGTGTGCCGGGGGTCGACGGCGGCCCGTGGAGCGGCGTGGCCCTGGCTCTGGTCGGCGCCGGTTGCCTGCTGCACATCCTCGCCGCGGGGGACTACCTCGTGCGCGCGGTGGGCAAGGCCCGCGGCCTGCGGGCGGACGGTCAGGACCCGCGCGAGCACCCGTCCCGCCGGGGCTGACCCCCTCGCGCATCCTCGTGCCGGCGCCGACGGTTGCTACCGTGGGACGCGCGCCGTGCCCGCGGCCGATCCTCACGGCACGGGCCGGGCGCCGTCGTGCCATCGCCACCACAGAGAGGGACCGCCGTGTCCGACCGTCCCGGGATCGCCGCCGACCGCCCCCTGAAGGTGCTGATCGCCGCAGACACCTATCCGCCGCACGTCAACGGGGCCGCCACCTTCGGCCACCGCCTCGCCACGGCGCTGCACGCGCGCGGCCACGAGGTCCACGTCGTGATGCCGCGCAGTGACGCCGGCCCGGACACCGTGGAGCACCGGCCGGAGGCCACCGTGCACCTGCTGCGCTCCCTGCCGGCGCCGACGCACGAGTACTACCGTGTGGTGCTCCCGCGGCATGCCAAGATCTCCTTCCGCCGCATCTACCGCGAGGTCCAGCCGGACGTCGTGCACGCCCAGTGCCACTACATGATCGGCGAGGCCGCCATCAACGAGGCCGAGCGGCGCCGCATCCGGATCGTCTCCACGAACCACTTCATGCCGGAGAACCTCGAGCCGTTCCTGCCGTTCCCGCAGTGGTTCCTGGACACCGTCTCCCGGGTGTCGTGGAAGGACATGGGTCGACTCATGGGCAAGGGCGCGGTGGTCACCACCCCCACGGCCCTCGCCGCGCAGGCCATGGCCGAGCACGCCGGCCTGGACAACGTTCTCCCGGTCTCCAACGGCATCGACGCGAGCGCCTACGAGCTGCAGCCGGGGGAGAGGGTGGACCATCCCGGCCATCCGGTCGTGCTCTTCGTGGGGCGGCTGGCCGTGGAGAAGAACGTGGAGGTGCTGATCCGTGCGATCGCGCACCTGGCCCGCACCCGCCCCGACCTGGACGTGCACGCCGAGATCGTCGGCGACGGCGAGCAGCGCGACCGCATCCGTGCCACGGTGGACGAGGAGGGGGTGGCCGACCGCGTCCTGCTGCGCGGCCACGTCTCCGAGGAGGAGCTGCGGGCGGCCTACCTGCGCGCCGACGTGTTCTGCCAGCCGGGCACGGCGGAGCTGCAGTCCCTCGTGACCCTCGAGGCGCTCAGCGCGTCCACCCCGGTGGTCCTCGCGGACGCCCTCGCGTTGCCCCACCTCGTGGACGAGGGCGTCAACGGCCACCTCTTCCCGCCCGGGGACCACGTGGCCCTGGCCGATCGGATCGCCCGGATCCTCGACCTCTCGGACGCGGACCGCGCCGCCATGGGCGAGGCGTCCCACGCGAAGGCCCTGCATCATTCCGCCCAGAAGACGGTGGACATCTTCGAGCGCCTCTACCGCGGCGCGACGGCCGCCGAGGTCCGCGCGATGCTCTGAGACCCGTCGGTAGGATGGGCGGGTCCCGCGCGATGCCGCGGGGGAGGGGCGTTAGCTCAGTCGGTCAGAGCAGGGGACTCATAATCCCTGGGTCGCGGGTTCAAGTCCCGCACGCCCTACAGAAAACGGCCCCCGGCCGCGCGGTATGGCGCGGGCCGGGGGCCGTCGTCGTGCCGGTGCTCAGTAGCGGGCGGCCACCGCGAGCATGTCGGACTTCATGATCGTCGTGGAGGTGAACACTAGGCCCGCGTCCTCGTTGAGGGCGTGGGCGAGCTGGCCGCCGCCCATGTACATGGCCGTGTGGTAGATGCGGCCGGTGGACTGGTTCGCATAGAACACGAGGTCGCCGGGCTGGGCCTGGGAGATCGGCACGTAGGACTTCGCGGCGAGGTACTGGTCGCCGGCGCGGCGCGGGATGGAGATGCCGGCCCGGGCCATGGCCTGCTGGGTGAGGCCGGAGCAGTCGAAGCCGGAGGGGCCGTTGCCGCCCCACACGTAATAGGAGGACGGGTTCCGGACGGCGGAGCGCACGTAGTCGACGGCAGCCTGCTTGGACGCGGGCGCCGGCGCAGGGGCGACGGCGGGGGCGCTGGAGGTGGAGACCGAGGTGGTCTTCAGGACCATCCCCGGGTGGAGCATGGTCGAGGAGCTCATGCCGTTGATGGACTGCAGGATCGAGGCGGACACCCCCGTGCGGTAGGAGATGATCCACCAGCCGTCGCCGGCCAGCACGGTGTAGGTCGAGCCCGAGGTGGACGGCGCCGGGGCCGGGGTCGGGGTGGCAGTGCCGGAGGTCTTGAGGACCATGCCGGGATGCAGCACGGTCGCGGCGGTCATGCCGTTGAGCGACTGCAACCTGGACATGGAGACGCCGGTGCGCTGGGCGATGATCCACCAGCCGTCGCCGGAGCGGACGGTGTAGGCGGTCTCGGCGGCCTGGGCGGTCTCGGCGACGGACACGGTGCCGACGCCGGTCAGGGCGGCGGCGCCCAGGGCGAGGGCCACGGAGGCGGCGGCGGTGCGGGGGGCGCGACGCACAGCGGCGTGCGAGGAGGTCACGGACATCGGATCTTCTTCCCGGACAGGACCTGCGGCCCGTGAGGGCGGTGCCTCCGGGCGATGCCCGGAACGAGGCCGGACCGCGGGTGCGAGTTGACGAGCAGTGCGGATGACCGGGTACGCGAGGACGCGGAGGAAGCCCCGGTGTGGCGGATCGGCTGTAACCGATCCGTGATCAAGATACACGATCGTTATCGAAACGCAATCAGAAATTCGGATGACGTCCAGGTGGCCGATCGGCGCTCGACGCGCCCCGGTCGGCACCTACCGTGCGCGGCTGTCCCCGCCCCTCTCCGGCGCGGCGCTAGCGTGGTGCGGGTGAGCCCCTCCCGCCCCCTGCGCCTGCTGATGGACGCCCGCTACACCCGCACCGACTTCCACGACGGCATCTCCCGCTACGGCGCGAGCCTCATCGAGGCGGTCGCCCGCCGGACCGACGCGCCGGGCCCGGAGGGGGCCGACGTCGAGGTCGAAGTCGCGATGCTGATCTCGGACGAACGACAGCTGGCCCTGCTCCCGGACGGCGTGCCGTGGCACCTCGTCTCCGGCCCCACCTCCCCACGCGAGCCGTTCGTGGCCCGTCAGGTCGCGCGCCTGCGACCGGACGTCGTCTTCTCGCCCATGCAGACCATGGGGTCGTGGGGGCGGGACTACGCGCTGATCCTCACGCTCCACGACCTCATCTACTACGAGCACCGCACCCCGCCGCGGAACCTGCCCGAGCCGATCCGCTGGCTGTGGCGGGCCTACCACCTGACCAAGACCCCGCAGCGGCTCCTGCTCGACCGCGCGGACGCGGTCGCCACGGTCTCCCGGACGACGGCGGAGCTCATCGACCGGCACCGCCTCACCCGGCGTCCGGTCCACGTCATCGCCAATGCGGCGCAGACGGTACCGGAGCCGCGTGACCCGGACGAGACCCCGGACCGCACGCTGCTCTACATGGGCTCGTTCATGGACTACAAGGACGTCGAGTCCCTCGTGGCGGCCGCGCCCCTGCTGCCGGGCTACGCGCTGCACCTGCTCTCCCGCATCAGCCCGGAGCGCCGCGGGCAGCTCGAGGCCCGGCTGGCCGCGCGCCGCGCCGGCGCAGGGGCCGCCGGCGCGGACGTGGTCTTCCACGACGGCACCGACGAGGCCGAGTACGTGCGCCTGCTCCGTCGGCGATGCTCATGGGCGATGGACTCCTCGGACGATCACGGCTGGGGGTGCGGGCGCCACGTCCGGGGTCGTGCCCCTCACCCGGTGGGGCGAAAGGCGCGGGACGGCGCCGACTCTGACCAGC
>NZ_RBLN01000180.1:0-4606 GCF_003989405.1 Micrococcus sp. HSID17227
GCTGCCCGGCGGCCCCGACCTCGACGTCCCCGGCGGCACCCTGCACTGACCTCCCCGGACCCCGGGTCCGTGTCGGCGCGATCGCCCGTGCCCGTCAGCGGCGGCGCCGCAGGCCGCGGACCACGGGCCGCTCGATGTAGCCGCCCAGGGCCAGGCTCGCGCGTCGTTCGAAGACGTTGCGCGAGGCCGGATCCCCGGTCCGCCACATCGACCACGCCGCCGCCAGCGCGTACGCCGGCAGGAAGGGCAGACCCAGCAGGAGGGCGTACTGGTCCGCATGGCCGGCCTCGTGCCGCCACAGCGTGGGCGTCATGCGCAGGCCGGGGCGGGTGAACACGACGTCGCCGACCGTGAACGCGGCCCCGCCCGGGAACCGGTGCGTCCAGCCGTGGGCCTCGATCAGCCCGTGCGGTCCGGGCCGCAGCGCGCAGCCGGCGACGACGGCGCCCACCAGCCCCAGCGGCGTCGCCAGGTTCAGCAGGTTCCACAGCCCGCGCGCCCGCACGTGCGCCGGAGGCGACGGCCGGGAGGGGGCCGCGGTCATGGCTGTGCCGCGGGATCGGCGTCCCCGGCGGGGGACCCGGACGCGGGGACGTCGAAGTAGAGCGGGGCATGGGCGGCGCAGCCCGGGTTGAACGGCGCCCCGCAGGCCGGGCACGCAGGATCAGCGGTGGCCTCGAGGGCGAGGTAGGCGGTCACGCTCAGCTCGGTGCGGCACACCCCGCACAGCACATGCGGCCGGTCGAACTCGCCGGCAGGCACCGGCACGGCCGGGTGGTCGGCGAGCTCCGCGTGGCAGCGGTGGCAGGACCAGTACGCGGGGCAGCAGGCGAAGCGCAGGGCGACGACGTCCCGCGCCGTGGCGTAATGGGCGCAGCGGGTCTGCGCGTCCAGGCCCACGCCCCGCAGCAGCGGGTCGGTGCCGTCGAGGGAGTCCGGGGCGGTCATGCGCCTCAGCCTAGGCCGAGCGGGCCCGGGGCGGACACTAGACTGACGGGCGTCCCACCGTCCCCCATGCGAAGGTCGTTGCCCTGATGACACCCAGCCCCGAGACCGGCGCGGAGCCCACCGCGCCCGTGGCGGAGATCTCCCCCGTGGACGCGGAGGCGGTGGAGGCCGCTGTGCAGGCCGCGCTCGCCGCATATGAGGCCGCGGCCGACCTCGATGAACTCAAGGCCGCCCGCCTGGCCCACACCGGCGACCGGGCCCCCTTGACTCTCGCGAACAAGGCGATCGGCGCTCTGCCCAAGGAGCGCAAGGCGGAGGCCGGCAAGCTCATGGGCGCCGCACGCGGCCGCCTGGGCAAGGCCCTGGCCGCCCGCACCGAGGTGCTCGAGGCGGAGCAGGCCGCGCGGATCCTGCGCGAGGAGACGGTGGACGTGACCACCGCGGTCCGTCGCCGCCGCGTCGGCGCCCGTCACCCGCTCTCGCTGACGATGGACCGTGTCTCGGAGATCTTCGTCGGCATGGGCTGGGAGATCGCGGAAGGCCCCGAGCTCGAGTCCGAGTGGTTCAACTTCGACTCCCTCAACTTCGCGCCGGATCATCCGGCCCGCGAGATGCAGGACACCTTCTTCGTGGACCCGGCCGAGGCCCACCTGCTGCTGCGCACCCACACCTCTCCGGTGCAGATGCGCTCCCTGCTCGAGCGGGGAGCCCCCACCTACGTGCTGTGCCCGGGCCGCACGTTCCGCACGGACGAGCTGGACGCCACGCACACCCCGGTGTTCCACCAGTTCGAGGGCCTGGCCGTGGACAAGGGCCTGACCATGGCCCACCTGCGCGGCACCCTCGAGTACTTCGCCCGCCAGATGTTCGGGGCGGAGGCGGCCATCCGCCTGCGCCCGAACTTCTTCCCGTTCACCGAGCCCAGCGCCGAGCTGGACATCTGGCACCCCGGCGCCAAGGGCGGGCCCCGCTGGATCGAGTGGGGCGGCTGCGGCATGGTGCACCCGAACGTGCTGCGCGCCGCGGGCCTGGACCCGGAGGAGTACTCCGGGTTCGCGTTCGGCATGGGCGTGGAGCGCACGCTCATGTTCCGCAACGAGGTCCCGGACATGCACGACATGATCGAGGGCGACGTCCGCTTCTCCCAGCACTTCGGAATGGAGGTCTGATCCATGCGCATCCCCCTGGACTGGCTGCGGGAGTTCGTCCCCGTGCCCGCGGAGCACCGTGCCGAGGACGTGATGGCCGACCTCGTCCGCGTCGGCCTCGAGGAGGAGGACGTCCACCGTCCGGCTGCCGAGCTGCAGGGCCCGATCGTCGTCGGGCAGGTGCTCTCCAAGGAGCCCGAGCCGCAGAAGAACGGCAAGACCATCAACTGGTGCTCCGTGCGCGTGGTGCCCGAGGGCGCCGCACAGCCGCTCACCGGCGAGGGGATCGAGCCCTCCGGCGTGCAGGGCATCGTGTGCGGCGCCCACAACTTCGAGGTCGGGGACAAGGTCGTCGTGGCCCTGCCCGGCGCGGTGCTGCCCGGCGACTTCCGCATCAGCCCCCGCAAGACCTACGGCCACGTCTCGGCCGGCATGATCGCCTCCAGCACGGAGCTGGGCATGGGCGACGACGGCACGGACGGGATCATCGTGCTCGGCGACCTCGGGCTCGACCCCGAGCCGGGCACCGACGCCCGGGACGTCCTGGACCTGCACGGCGAGGCCGCCGAGATCAACGTGACGCCCGACCGCGGCTACGCGTTCTCGATGCGCGGCGTCGCGCGCGAGTACGCGCACGCCACCGGCGTGCCCTTCACGGACCCGGCCGCCGCCGTCCACCCGCCCGCGGCCGACGACGCCGGCCCGGCCGTCCGCATCGACGACGACGCGCCGATCCACGGCGAGCCCGGGGCCACCCGGTTCGTGGCCCGCACGGTCTCCGGCGTGGACGCGACCCGCCCGACCCCGCCGTGGCTGGCCGCGCGCCTGCGCCTGGCCGGCATCCGCACCATCTCCCTGCCGGTGGACATCTCCAACTACGTCATGTGGGAGCTGGGCCAGCCCCTGCACTTCTACGACGCGGACACGCTCTCCGGCGAGATCGTGGTGCGCCGCGCGCGGGCCGGAGAGACCCTGACCACCCTCGACGGCAAGGAGCGCGAGCTCGACCCCGAGGACCTGCTCATCACGGACGACTCCGGCCCCATCGGCCTGGCGGGCGTCATGGGCGGGGCCGCCACCGAGGTCACGGACGCCACCACCACGATCGTGGTCGAGTCCGCGAACTTCGACCCCGTGTCGATCGCCCGTACGCGGCGCCGGCACCGCCTGCCCTCGGAGGCGTCGAAGCGCAACGAGCGCGGCGTCGACTGGGAGATCGCCGACGAGGCGGCCGAGCGGGCCGTGCAGCTGCTCGTCGAGCTCGCCGGCGGCACCGCCGAGCCCGGGGTCACCGACGTCGGGACGCGGCCGCAGCCGGCCGTCGTCGAGATGGCCGCCGACTTCCCCTCCGCCCTGGTGGGCGTGGCGTACACGACCGACGAGGTCGTGGAGACGCTGCGCGCCCTGGGCGCCGAGGTGGCCGTAGCCGAGGCCGCCGCCGACGTCGCCCCGCGGCTGACCGTGACCGCCCCGTCGTGGCGCACGGACCTGCGCATCCCCGAGGACCTCGCCGAGGAGGTCGCGCGCCTGCGCGGCTACGACGCGATCCCCTCCGTGGTGCCCGTGGCCCCGCCGGGCCGCGGCTTCACCCGCCGCCAGGCCCAGCGTCGCCGCGTGTCGGCCGCGCTCGCGGCCGCGGGACTCACCGAGGTGCTGGCCTACCCGTTCGTCTCCGAGGAGCAGAACCGGCGTTTCGGGGCGGACTCGGACGCGCAGGGCCAGGCCCTGGCGATGGTGGCCCTGGCCAATCCGATCGCCTCCCAGTACCGGTACCTGCGCCTGTCGCTGCTGCCGGGCCTCGTCGAGACCGCGCGCCGCAACCTCGGACGCGGCTTCCGCGATCTGGCGCTGTACGAGATGGGGCTGGTCTTCCTGCCCGGCGCGCAGCTGGGCTCGGCGACGATCCCCCCGCGCGCGGTCCACCCCTCCGCCGAGGTCCTCGCCGACCTCGAGGCCGGCATCCCCGCTCAGCCGTGGCACGTGGCCGGTCTGTACGCCGGGCACGACTCGGCGCCCGGGCCGGACCACGACCCCCGCCCGGTGGACTGGCAGGACGCGATCGCCGGGGCCCTCGACGTGGCCGACGTCCTCGGCGTCGAGCTGACCGTCCGGCAGGGCCGGCACCACGCGTTCCACCCGGGCCGGGTGGCCGAGCTCGTCGTCGTGACCGAGCACGGGGACCGGGTGGTGGGCGTCGCCGGCGAGCTGCACCCGCAGTGGCTCGAGGCCGAGGACCTGCCCGCCCGCACGAGCGTGTGGGAGCTGGACCTGGACGCGCTGTGCGCCGCGGCCCCCGAGATCGTGGTCGCCGCACCGCTGTCCACGTTCCCCGTGAGCACGCAGGACGTGGCGCTCGTGGTGGACGAGGCCGTCGTGGCCGGGGACGTGCGCGCGACCCTCGCCGAGGGCGCCGGGGAGCTGCTCGAGGCCGTCGAGCTGTTCGACGTCTACCGGGGCGCGGGCGTGCCGGAGGGGCGGAAGTCCCTCGCGTTCTCCCTGCGCTTCCGCGC
>NZ_RBLN01000181.1:0-4791 GCF_003989405.1 Micrococcus sp. HSID17227
CGGACGACCTGCTCGGGGGTGTGACGCTTCCTGCTGTTCGTCATGATCTGACCAGTCTCCCTGCCCGCGACCGCGGGCAACAGGACGACTCTCATAACGACTGGACCTACGAAACGGGGTCAGCCCATCTGCACCAGTTTGTCCATCCGGCGGGTGGAGACGCCGAGCAGGTAGCAGGTGGCGACCACCGTGGTCAGCGCTGCCTCGGCGCGGCGGCGCCGCTCCAGGAGCCAGTCGGGAAAGTAGGTGCCTTCGCGCAGTTTCGGGATCGCGACGTCGATGGTGCCGGCGCGGGTGTCCAGGTCCCGGTGCCGGTAGCCGTTACGCCGGTTGGTGCGCTCATCCGAGCGGGCGCCGTAGGCGGCGCCGCACACGCTGTCAGCCTCGGCCGACAGCAGGGCATTGATGAAGGTGGTGAGCATCTGACGCATCAAGTCCGGCGAGGCCTGGGTGAGCAGATCGGACAGAAACGCCTGGGGGTCGATATCGTGGGGAGCGGTCATCGCGGGTGTCCCTTTCGAGTGGGATGTGAGAGTTTCCTCGAAAGCCTCCCGCGGTGACCGCTTCTACTTCGCGGTCGACACGCCAACCGGAGTCAACGTGCTGCGGGATTCGTACACCACTCTGCCGGACGCAACTGCGCCGCACCCTCCACACCGGGATGAGCCTGCTGACCGACCGCCAAAAAGAACACCTCAGCGTCCTCTTCGCCCACGAGAAGCACGCCGCGGTCGAAGCGGCCTGGGAGATCTACCAGGCCATGGTCGCCGCGTATCGAGAATTCGACCGCGCAAAGGCTAAGGCCAAGATGGAGAAGGTGATCGCGGCGCTGAGCAAGAAGGTCCCCGACACCCTCGAGGAACTGGGCAAGCTCGGCCGGACACTGACCAAACGCGCCGCCGACGTGCTGGCGTTCTTCGAGCGACTGGGCACCAGCAACGGTCCGACGGAGGCGATCAACGGCCGGCTCGAACACCTGCGCGGCTCCGCCCTCGGCTTCCGCAACCTCACCAACTACATCGCCCGCAGCCTCCTCGAATCAGGCGGCTTCAGACCCTTGCTACACCCTCAAATGCGATGAGCCTCGAATGCAGGATCTTGTGCCGACAGCGGCGCACGATGGTCGCGGGGATCTCGAACAACCGTGCGCGAAACCGTTTGGGCTCCCAGCGACGTGCATCATGGCCGGCCAGCGCGATGGCCTGCATCCAGGCGACGATGACGCCGGCGAGCTGGACGATCTGGCACCAGACCTGGTTCTGCGCGAATCCCTGCAGCGGGAACTTCATCAGGCCCATGTCCTTGGCGTTGCGGATCCGGTCCTCGCAGCGCGCGCGGCGGCGGTGACGCAGCTCCAGCACTGGAAGCTGGCCGCGTGGGGCGTTGGTCGCGAACGCAGTGATCCGCATCCCTTTGTGATCGGTGATCCGTAGCTGCACTCCGGGGTGGGGGCGTTCCTTCCTTACGGTTACCCGCATTCCGGGGGCCACCCGGGCAGGTCCAGTAGTCCGGTCAGTTCCGCGACCCATGCCCCATCGCGGATCCCTTCGGTGTCGGTGTCGTAGGCAGGAGTCCACGCCTTCGCCTCATCAATACGTTCCAACAGGTCAGGAGTGTTCGCGGGGAGGGTGAACCCGACTGAGTAGGCCAGACGCTGCCGCTCCAGCCAGCCCGCGAAGTCCTTGGGGCCGCCGGCCCCGTCGGTGCGAATCAGGACCTTTTTCGATCCCCGCCCGCCCCGGCCCAGCAGGGCCGGTGGGAGCTGCGCAAGGGCCAGACGGGTGACGGCGATGTGATCGCTGGCGGTGTTCGAGCCCGCGTTGCCGGGGCGAAGGTGGATCGCGAGCGGTTCCCCGGTTCCTTCGCTGCCGTGGTCCAGGAACGCGTACAGAGGGTGGTAGCCGAAGCCGCGTTTGAACGTCGGGGCGGCTTGCTCCTTCTCACTGTGGACGTTGATCAGGGTGGCGTCGAGGTCGATGACCAGCGGGGTCTTCGCGCTCGTCCCCTCGGCCGGGGAATGCTCGCCGGCCAGGGCCCAGGCCTGCTCGCGCGCGGTCCTGCGAGCCCTGGCGATCGCGGTCATCACGGCGGGCGCGTCCTCAGCGAGGGTGGTGAGCGTGCGGGAGATCGTTGGGGCCGAGGCGACGTCACCGAACAGGCCCGGCTCGCACCGCAGCAGGTCGGTGTCACGGGCGACCTCCCCGCCCACCGCGAGAGTCATCGCGAGGTCCAGCAGGACCTTGGAGGCGTGATGCTCGGCCAGCGGTTTCGTCCATGAACCCAACGCTTCACGCAGCGAAGAGGCGAGGCCGGTGGCGTGGATCGTGTCGGTCAGCAGCACCGCGCCCGCATGCGAGGCCGCCGGGACCTCAGCGACGTCCACACGCGGGCGGGGGTAGAAGAACACGGTAGGGTGGGACACCTGAAAGGTGCTCCTTCCGGCCAGGGATTACGAGACTCGACACCCCGTATCATCCCAGGCCAGGAGCACCTTTCTCTATGACGCCCACCCGTCGAGACCACACCCCAGTGAAATCTCGAGGTCAGCGGGTGCTCGTGGCAGGGCCTGAACTGTGGTCCGTACACTCCTACTCATGGATGCGCTTGATATTGGACGGATCGTGGCCGGACTGGTGCTGCTGGTCTTGGGTGGGGAATTTTTGGTGCGTGGGGCGTCAGCACTGGCCGGACGTTTCGGGATTTCGTCATTGGTGATCGGTCTCACCGTAGTGTCAGCGGCGACGTCGGCACCCGAGTTCGCAGTGAGCGTCGGTGCTGTACTGCGTGATGAACCGGGGCTTGCCGTGGGCAATGCGGTTGGCAGCAACATCATTAATGTCCTGCTCATCCTGGGACTGTCCGCGCTGGTCGTTCCCCTCGCTGTAAAGCGGAGGCTGATCCGCTTTGACCTGCCCCTGATGGTCGTCTTGTCAGTTCTACTGCTCCTTGTGTCCCTGGATGGGAGGATCAGTGCGGTGGACGGGCTGATACTATTTTTCGGTGTGGTGGTCCACACCATAATGTCCGTGGTGATTAGTCGGCGGGACGCCAAGACCGCGGTGAATGCCCGGGAAGGGACAGGAGATTCGGCAACCGTCGATCCAGCCGACGAGGAAGGGGCTGCGCTAGGCGCCTCGGTCAGCAGGTCGCTCTTCTTTGTGCTGCTGGGGGTCGCGTTGCTGGTCGCCGGTGCCACGCTGCTCGTGGAAGGAGCAGTGAACATAGCCACCACGTTGGGCGTAAGCAGCCTCGTGGTCGGACTGACCGTTGTGGCTGTCGGGACATCGCTGCCCGAGCTGGCGACGTCCATCATTGCCGTGCGTCGCGGTGAACGCGACCTAGCGGTGGGCAACGTGGTCGGCAGCAATATCTTCAACATAGGGGTAGTGCTAGGACTAACCGCGCTCATCTCTCTTGAGGGCATTCCCGTATCCGGCGCCGCAGTGGCCTTCGATATCCCAGTAATGCTGGCGGCCGCAGTGGCACTACTGCCGATCGCGTTCACGGGCTTCGCGGTGGCGCGTTGGGAGGGCGGCTTGTTCGTGGTTTTGTACGCCGCCTACACCGGATACCTTGTGCTGGCTGCCACAGCGCACGATGCACTGGAGGGATTCACCGTAGCCATGGCGTGGTTCGTGCTGCCGTTAATCGCACTGACGCTCATTTCCTTTACAGCCTACGAAATCGGGCTCCGCAAGGGACGCCGAGACCTGGACCAGACCACGACTTCGACGTAGACCGTCGAGTGCATTCGGCTGCTGGCTTCATTCGGGTCGTCGGCTGAATGTAAATCGGCAAGAGATGACTGTCGGTTGGTGGTGTCATAGCGTCGTAGCAACACTCCCGGTCGGTGGGGGCTCGAGGCGAGGAGGCCTGGGATGGTGCGGCGGCGACTCACGTTCACGGAGCGGATGGAGATCTCGACGGGATCGAAGGCCGGGTGGGGAGTCCGGAGGATCGCGTCTCACCTGGGTAGATGCCCTTCGGTGGTCTCCAGAGAGCTTCGACCGAACTCGACGAAGACGCGCGGCTATCAAGCCGTGACCGCGGACGTGAAAGCGCAACGCCAGCGCTCTCGCCCACAGGTCCGGAAAGTGGCAAAGGACCCGGTACTCGAGGCCCGCGTCAACGCCGACCTCGCAGCGTCATGGATGCCGAACGAGATCGCGGGTGGCTTGCGTCTGGAGGCCGCAGACCCGACCGTTGAACGCATGGCGAACTCTCCCGACGCTCAGGGCCGCACCGTCAGCGGAGAAGCGATCTACCAGTACATCTACGCGATCCCCCGCGGAGAACTCGCCAAGCGTGGGATCTTCTTGCAGTCCAAACGGACCAAGCGCCGGCCCCGCACGCACGGCCGCTCCCGAGGCGGGCCGATCGTGGGGATGGTCCCGATCGCGGAGCGTGGCGAGGACGCGGCGAAGCGGCGGGTACCCGGGCACTGGGAGGGCGACCTGATCATCGGGAAGAACGGGTCCTCGTGCGCGGCGACGCTGGTGGAGCGGATGAGCGGGTTCACCGGCCCGCTCGCCCTGCCCTCGAAACACGCCGAGGGCCCCCGCGGACGCGGTGATCGAGTACTTCACCGAGCTGCCCCGGATGATGCAGACCTCGCTGGTAAGGGACCAGGGCAGCGAGATGGCGCACCACGCAAAGGTCTCCCCTGGGCTGACCCCGTTTCGTAGGTCCAGTCGTTATGAGAGTCGTCCTGTTGCCCGCGGTCGCGGGCAGGGAGACTGGTCAGATCATGACGAACAGCAGGAAGCGTCACACCCCCGAGCAGGTCGTCCG
>NZ_RBLN01000182.1:0-4651 GCF_003989405.1 Micrococcus sp. HSID17227
TCGCCGACCGCGTCCGCAAGGACGCCGTCCTGCGCCACATGGCCGAGGCCCTGCGCGCCAACGCGGCCGCGATCATCACGGCCAACCGCGAGGACCGCAGCCGCGGCCGCGAGGCCGGCACCTCGGCGGCCATGCTGGACCGCCTCAAGCTGGACGAGGCGCGCGTCGAGGCGCTGGCCCTCGCCCTGGAGACCCTGGCCGGCCTGCCGGACCCCGTGGGCACCGTGGTCCGCGGCGGCCCGCTGCCCAACGGCGTGCGGATGAGCCAGGTGCGGGTGCCCCTGGGCGTCGTGGGCGCCGTGTACGAGGCCCGTCCGAACGTCACGGTGGACATCGCCGGCATCGCCCTGAAGTCGGGCAACGGCGTGATCCTGCGCGGCGGCTCGGCCGCGGAGTCCACCAATGCGGTCCTGATCCAGGTGCTGCGGGAGGCGCTCGTGGACCAGGGCTTCGACCCCAACATCATCCAGGGCATCGACGACCTCGGACGTCCCGGCGTCGCCGCCCTGATGGCCGCCCGTGGCGCGGTGGACGTCCTCGTCCCGCGCGGCGGCCGTGAGCTGATCCAGCGCGTGGTCCGTGAGGCCCGGGTGCCCGTGATCGAGACGGGTGAGGGCAACGTGCACCTGTACGTGGACGCCTCCGCACCCAAGCAGATGGCGGTGGACATCGTGCTCAACTCGAAGACCCACCGCACCTCCGTGTGCAATGCGGCCGAGACCCTGCTGCTCCACCGGGACGCGGAGGAGGTGGGCCGAGAAGTGCTGCGCGCCCTCACCCGTGCCGGCGTGCTGCTGCACGTGGACGAGGCCGCGCGGGCCTGGCTGCCCACGCTCGCCGACCGCGGCGACCACGCCCGGGACGCCGTGGACGCCACCGAGGAGGACTGGGGCACCGAGTACCTGGACATGGAGATGGCCGTGCGCGTCGTGGACTCCCTCGACCAGGCGATCGAGCACATCGGCCGGTGGTCCACGGGCCACACCGAGGCCATCGTCACGAACGACCTGGCCGCGGCCGAGCGGTTCATCACCGAGGTGGACGCCGCGGCCGTCATCGTGAACGCGTCCACGCGCTTCACCGACGGCGGCGAGCTCGGCCTCGGCGCCGAAGTGGGCATCTCCACCCAGAAGATGCACGCCCGCGGGCCCATGGGCCTGGAGGAGCTCACGACCACCAAGTGGATCCTGCGCGGCGACGGGCAGATCCGCCGCTGAGCCGGGCTACGATGGACACCAGGACCCCTTCGGCCCGGCCCCGGCCCGGCCGTCTGACCCGCTGCACCGAGGAGCATCCATGCTGAACACCTCCCTGATCCTGGCCGCCGCCGAGGAGGGCCACCACGTCGTCAACGAGCTGCCGATGGACCCCATCTGGTACGGCCTGCTCGTCTTCGCGCTGCTGATGGCCGCCCTGGCCGCCACCATGTCCATGCGCTCCCGCGCGCTGCGCCTGCCCGAGCCCACCACCGCGGTCCAGCACCACGGCACCGGCCGCGGCTCGCACACCTCCGGTCACTGACGTCTCACCGGCCCGCCGCGTCGCCGCCTCCGCCGGGGGCGACGCGGCGGGCCGTCCGTTCGTCTCCTGAGCGCATGACCGTCGCCTCCCGCACCCCCGTCCCCGCGCCCACCGCCGGGGGCGTGCGCCGTCGTCGCCTCGGCATCATGGGCGGCACCTTCGACCCGATCCACCACGGGCACCTCGTGGCCGCCTCTGAGGTGGCCGCCGAGTTCGCGCTGGACGAGGTCGTCTTCGTCCCCACGGGTCAGCCGTGGCAGAAGTCGGACCGGCAGGTCTCCCCGGCCGAGGACCGCTACCTCATGACCGTGGTGGCCACCGCCTCCAACCCCCGGTTCACCGTCTCCCGGGTGGACATCGACCGCCCCGGCGCCACCTACACCGTGGACACGCTGCGGGACCTGCGCCGCCTGCACCCGGACGCCGAGCTGTTCTTCATCACCGGCGCGGACGCCATGGGCCAGATCCTCACGTGGAAGGACGTGGACGAACTCTGGGGCCTGGCGCACTTCGTCGGTGTCACCCGTCCCGGCCACGACCTCTCGGACATGGGCCTGGGCGATGACGTGTCCCTGATGGAGATCCCCGCCATGGCGATCTCCTCCACGGACTGCCGGGAGCGCGTCCGCCGGGGCCGGCCCGTCTGGTATCTCGTCCCGGACGGCGTCGTCCAGTACATCGCCAAGCACCACCTCTACGTCTCGGAAGAGGAGACCTCGTGACCGTTCCCCAGACCACCCTGGACGCCCTCACCACCGCCGCGGCCGCCGCCGCGGACAAGCTCGGCACGCACATCGTCGCGTTCGACGTCGCCGAGCGGCTCGGCCTGACCGACGCCTTCCTGATCGCCTCCGGCGCCTCGGAGCGTCAGGTCAACGCGATCGTCGACGGCGTCGAGGAGGCGCTGCTGAAGGACGAGCAGCTCAAGCCGCTGCGTCGCGAGGGCCGGTCTGACGGCCACTGGGTGCTGCTCGACTACGGGCACTTCGTGGTGCACGTCCAGCATCGCGAGGACCGCGAGTTCTACGCGCTGGACCGCCTGTGGAAGGACACCCCGGCGATCGACCTCGGCCTGCCGGAGGAGAGCACCCGACCGGACGCGGCCGCCCAGGACGACGGCGCCTCCGCCTCGCACGCCTCCTGAGCGCGGTCGCGAGATGCGCCTGATCCTGCTGCGTCACGGCGAGACCGACTGGAACGCCCTGGACCGCTACCAGGGGCACACGGACATCGAGCTGAACGCCGAGGGGGAGCGCCAGGCGCGCCGCGCCGCCGGCGGCCCCGTGGGCGACCTGATCGAGGTCGCGGAGGAGCTCGTGGCCGTCTGCTCCCCGCTGGCCCGGGCGCGGCGCACGGCCGAGATCGTCCTCCAGGCCCGGGTGGGCGCGGCGTCCGTGGCCGTCGACCCGGAGCTGATGGAGCTGGCCGGGGGAGAGTGGGAGGGCCTGGAGCTCAGTGCCATCGCGGAACGCTGGCCGGACGAGCACCGCCTTTGGCGGGCCGAGCCGGCGCTCGACGCCGGCCCCGTGGGCGGGGAGACCCTGCGCGGGGGCGGCGAGCGGGCCCTGCGTGCGCTGCGCGGACACGTTCCCCCGCACTGGGCGGACACCCCGCGCGACGGTGGTGCCCACACCCTGCTCGTCGTGGCCCACGGTGCGCTGATCCGCGCGGCCACGGGGCTGCTCCTGCGTCACGAGGGCGAGGCCTTCGCGGCGATGGAACGGATCGGCAACGCCCGCGCCGCCGTGCTGCAGGGCGCGTTCACTGCCGACACCGGGGCCGAGGGCTGGGGCGATTGGACCCTCGAGGGTTACGGCATCTGAGGGCGCCCCGGCCTGGACGCCGATTTGGCGCCCGCACGGGGACCGTGTACGCTGGTCGAGTTGCCAGCGAGGCGAACGGGCCGGAAACGGCGCGTGAAGATCGCGGGTGGCGCCCACATCTGGGGGTATGGCGCAGTTGGTAGCGCGTCTGCATGGCATGCAGAAGGTCAGGGGTTCGAATCCCCTTACCTCCACAATTTCAGACGTACTAGAACACCTGACATCGGTGGAAGCCGGTGTTGGTGCGAGGGCGGCGAACGGCTCAGCGAGCTTGATCGTCGCCCTCTCGTCTTCGCTGATCTCGATGCCGTTGGTGAGCGCTTGGTTGGCCAGCCGCTTGCCTTGGTCGTCGGCGCGCGCGTACAGGGTCGCGCAGTCAACGAGCAGGCTGAGCGCGGTGCTGAGGTGCTTGCGTGAGCCCTCGTGCTGGTCGTGTTCGCTGGCGAGGCGGCGGTCGATGTCTGCAAGCCCGGCCCGGATGCGGTCTTGGTGCCGTTTGAGGGTGTCGAGGTCGATGGCGTCGGCGAAGTGTGCGGCGAGCAGCTTGTCGCTCTCGTTCTGGAGCCGCTTGCGGTTCTCGGTCAGGTCGGCCAGTTCCTGGGAGCGGGAGGCGAGCCGTTCATCGAACGCTGTCTCGACCTGAGCGGCGAGGGCGGCGTACTGCTCTTCGGTGATGGAGATGTCTCGGTAGCAGTCCGCGACCAGCTGCTCGGCGATACCGACCGGCACGGCCCGCCGGGTGCAGTTCTTCCGTTTGGAGGCCCGACCGGAGCACACGTAGTAGGCGTAGCGCACGCCTTGCTTGTTGGCGGGGTAGTCCAGTTGCATCCGTGACCCGCACTGGCCGCAGAACAGGGAGCCTTTCAGGTAGTGGTCGTGCGTGCGGCGGCGCTCGGCCGCGATCTTGCGGGAGTCGAGTAGACGTTGGACTTGCTGCCAGGTCTCGACATCGACCAGCGGTTCGTGGGTGCCGGACTGCTCGGCTCCCTTGTAGCGGACGATGCCGATGTAGTACGGGTTGCGCAGCATCGAGAAGAACGTGGAACGGCCCACCGGCCCGGACGGACGCTTCGGCGTGGGTACGGTGGTGAGTCCGCGCGCGGTGGCCTCGGCGAGCAGGCTGACAACGGTGTGCTCACCGGTCGCGTACTGCTCGAATACCCACCTCACCAGCGGGGCGGGGCGTGTCAGATGGTCTGTGTAAGCCGTACCGAGAGGAACGGTAAGAATCATGACCATGATCGACGAGAAGAACCCAGGCGAGCCCTCGGGCCAGGACCTGGTCGAGCAGCTGAAAGCCTCAGGGC
>NZ_RBLN01000017.1:0-21032 GCF_003989405.1 Micrococcus sp. HSID17227
TTGAGCCCGGCAGACCGGCCCGCGGGCTCAGCGGGCGTCGCGGTCCCCCAGCCACTTGGACCACTTCTTCACGTCGTGCTCGGCGTCCACGGTGCGGACCGTGCCGGACGACGAGCGCATCACGATGGACTGCGTGTGCACGCGGCCGTCGGCGAAGCGCACACCGCGCAGCAGGTCGCCGTCGGTGATGCCGGTGGCCGCGAAGTAGCAGTGGTCGGAGGTGACCAGCTCGTTCGTGGTCAGCACCGCGTCGAGGTCGAGGCCGGCGTCGAGGGCCTTCTGCTTCTCGGCGTCGTCGGTGGGGGCCAGGCGACCCTGGATGATGCCGCCGGTGGCCTTGATCGCGCACGCGGTGACGATGCCCTCGGGGGTGCCGCCGATGCCCATCATCATGTCCACGCCGGTGTCCGGGCGGGCGGCGGCGATGGCGCCGGCGACGTCGCCGTCCAGGATGAACTTCACGCGGGCGCCGGCCTGGCGGATCTCCTTGACCAGGCCCTCGTGGCGGGGGCGGTCCAGCACGCACACGGTCACCTGCGAGACGGGCTTGTCCAGGGCCTTGGCCACGAGGTTCACGTTCTGCTTCACCGGCAGGCGCATGTCCACGAAGTCGGCGGCCTCGGGGCCCACCACGAGCTTGTCCATGTAGAACACGGCCGACGGGTCGAACATGGTGCCGCGCTCGGCCACCGCGAAGACGGAGAGCGCGTTGTTGTAGCCCATGGCGGTCAGGCGGGTGCCGTCGATCGGGTCCACGGCCACGTCCACGGCGGCGCCGGAGCCGTCGCCGACCTGCTCGCCGTTGAACAGCATGGGGGCCTCGTCCTTCTCGCCCTCGCCGATCACCACGGTGCCGTCCATGGCCACGGTGTCCATGAACGCGCGCATCGCGTCCACCGCGGCGCCGTCCGCCTTGTTCTTGTCCCCGTAACCCACCCAGGGGCTCGCGGCGATGGCCGCCGCCTCGGTCACTCGCACCAACTCCATGGCCAGGTTGCGGTCCGGGACGTGATTCTCGTAGCCGGTCTTCTCCGAGGACGCGCTGGTCATCGCTGCTCCGATCCTTGCTCGCGGCGCTCCGTCCGCACGGGACGGGGCGTGAGGGCGGCTCTGCCCCGGTCCTCATCCTACGGGGGCGGCCTCCCGTGGGTGGCACAATGCTGACCGTGAGCTCCGCCGACCCCCACTCCCCCGCCCCCCGTCCCGTCCTGACCGCCAAGCAGGCGCAGCGGGCCCGGCAGCCGTGGATGGCCATGGTGCTCTCCCTGGCGGCTCTGCTGGCGATCGTGGCCGTGGTCCTCCTGCTCAACCCGGAGCCGCCGCAGCGGCCCCGTGAGGACCGCGTCGACGTCGCCGCCGAGGCCGCCACGATCCCCCACGACGACGGCGACCTGCCGGCCCTGGCGCCCGAGGTACCGGAGTCCTGGTACGCCAACTACGCCCGCCTGCAGAAGCTGGACGGCGTCTCCACGTGGGACGTCGGCTGGGTGGTCACGGACACGGTGTTCGCGGGCCTGCAGCAGGCCGAGGACGTCGACCCCACCTGGGTGAGCCTGCGGGTGGACCAGGTCCCGACGTCGGAGACGATCGAGATCGACGGGATCGCGTGGGACCTCCACGCCGATCCGAAGAAACCGGAGCGACGGCTCGTGGCGGAGGTGGACGGCAGCACCGTGGTGCTGACCACCACCGGCGACCGCGCCGTCCTCGAAGACCTGGCGCACGGCGTCGCGAAGGAGACCCGATGACCCCCCACACCCGCTCCGAGACGACGCCGGCCCCCGACGTCGTCGTCCCCACCTCCGACCTGACCCCCGCCGAGGCGTGGGAGGTCCTCGTCGAGGGCAACCGCCGCTTCGTGGCGGGCGAGCCGAGCCACCCGAACCAGAACGCCGAGCGCCGCAGCGGGCTGACGGCCGGCCAGGCCCCGGTCGCCGTGATCTTCGGCTGCGCCGACTCGCGCCTGGCGGCCGAGATCATCTTCGACCTGGGCCTCGGCGACGTGTTCGTGGTGCGCACGGCCGGCCACGTGATCGACGACGCCGTGCTGGGCTCCATCGAGTACGGCGTGGACGTGCTGGAGATCCCGCTCGTCATCGTCCTGGGCCACAACTCGTGCGGCGCCGTCACGGCGACGGTCGAGTCCTACATCTCCGGCACCATGCCGCGCGGCTTCGTGCGCCCCCTCGTGGAGCGCATCATCCCGTCCGTGCTGGCCGGGCGTCGCCGCGGGCTGGAGGAGGTCGACGAGTTCGTGGCCGAGCACGTGGACCAGACCTGCGACCACCTCCTGGAGACCTCGCAGTCCGTCCGCGCGGCCGTCGAGTCCGGGCGCACCGCCGTCGTCGGGCTCACCTACTCGCTGTCCGAGGGCACCGCGCGACCGGGCCGCGTGCACGGCGACCTGGCGGTCTGACGACGCCGGGCGTCCGGTGCGGCACCGGGCGCCCACGCCGTCCTAGGATGTGACCATGACCGCAGAGAACACCGATCAGCAGTTCCGCATCGAGCACGACACCATGGGCGAGGTGAAGGTGCCGGTGAACGCGCTCTACCGTGCACAGACCCAGCGCGCCGTGGAGAACTTCCCGATCTCCGGCAAGGGCCTCGAGCCCGCCCACATCCACGCCCTCGCGCAGGTCAAGAAGGCCGCGGCCAAGGCGAACGCCGAGCTGGGCATCATCTCGCAGGAGCGCGCGGACGCCATCGTCGCCGCCGCGGACCAGGTCATCGCCGGCGACCACGACGACCAGTACCCGATCGACGTGTTCCAGACCGGCTCCGGCACCTCCTCCAACATGAACACCAACGAGGTGCTCGCCACCCTCGCCACCCGCGCACTGAAGGAGGCCGGCTCCGAGGACGAGGTGCACCCCAACGACCACGTCAACGCCTCCCAGTCCTCGAACGACGTGTTCCCGACCTCCGTGCACGTGGCCGTCACCGCCGCCCTCGTGAACGACCTCGTCCCGGCGCTGGACCACCTGGCCGTCTCCCTCGAGAAGAAGGCGGAGGCCTTCGCCGGCGTCGTGAAGTCCGGCCGCACCCACCTCATGGACGCCACTCCGGTGACCCTGGGCCAGGAGTTCGGCGGCTACGCCGCGCAGGTCCGCTACGGCATCGAGCGCATCCAGTCCGCGCTGCCGCGCGTGGCCGAGGTCCCGCTCGGCGGCACCGCCGTGGGCACCGGCATCAACACCCCGAAGGGCTTCTCCGCCCGCGTGATCGAGCTGCTCGCCGAGGAGACCGGTCTGCCGCTGACCGAGGCCCGCAACCACTTCGAGGCCCAGGCCAACCGTGACGGCCTCGTGGAGGCCTCCGGCCAGCTGCGGAACATCGCGTTCTCGCTCATGAAGATCAACAACGACCTGCGCTGGATGGGCTCCGGCCCGAACACCGGCCTCGGCGAGATCGCCATCCCGGACCTGCAGCCGGGCTCCTCGATCATGCCGGGCAAGGTCAACCCCGTGATCTGCGAGGCCGCGATCATGGTGTGCGCCCAGGTGATCGGCAACGACACCACCGTCGCCCTGTCCTCCACCAACGGCGCGTTCGAGCTCAACGTGGGCATCCCCGTGATGGCCGCCAACCTGCTCGAGTCCATCCGCCTGCTGGCCAACACGACGCGCGTCATGGCGGACAAGATGATCGACGGCATCGAGGCCAACGAGGAGCGCTGCGCCTTCCTCGCCGGCGCCTCGCCGTCCATCGTGACCCCGCTGAACAAGGTGATCGGCTACGAGGCCGCCGCCAAGATCGCCAAGCACGCCGTCGCGAACAAGATGACCGTGCGCGAGGCCGTCGTGGACCTCGGCTACGTCGAGCGCGGCGAGATCACCGAGGAGCAGCTGGACAAGGCCCTGGACACCATGTCCATGACCCACCCGGAGTGATCCGGCGGATTCGGTGAGCGGCGCGACGCCGCCTCCCGGGCCACGACGCCGAGCGGCCGTCCTCCCGTGCGGAGGGCGGCCGCTCGACGTTCACGCCAGCACCAGCACTCCGGCGGCCGCCGCCACCATCGCCGGCCCGAACGGCAGCGCCGTTCGCCCCGTCGCCCGGCCCGCGAGGACCAGCAGCCCCGCCACGACTCCGCCGAGCAGGATCGCGCCCACCCCGGCGGCGAGCACCGCCGTCGGACCGAGCACCCCCGTGTACACGCCCAGGCCGCCGGCGAGCTTCACGTCCCCCATCCCGAGGCCGCCGCGGCTGAGCACGTGCAGCGCGAGCATCGCCACGGTGTAGCCGAGACCGCCCAGCAGGCTGCAGAGGGCCAGGTCACCCCGGCCCGCCAGCAGCGCTCCCCCGGTCATCATCGCCAACCCGCCCAGCGCCAGCCGCAGCGTCCATCGGTTCGACAGCCGATGCTCCCGCAGGTCCGTGCGCACGAGCACGCCCGAGCACACCGCGAACCACGCCAGCCCCAGGGTCCACAGCACCGCCGTCGCCGGCGCGCCGTGCGTCCACGCCCATCCCACTCCGCTCATGCGCCCAGCCTAGGCCGGGCGGCGCACCCGCCCGGCCGCCGTCCACAGGCGATCAGGCCACCTCGCGTTCACGGTCCGGCCACCCGGTGTTCTGCCGACAGCGCAACCGGGGCCGCCCATTGCGACGACCCCGGGCACGGGTCTACTCTGAAGTCACGAGCTTCCAGCCGTCTCATGGACGTACGGGGCTCACACAGACCCCATGGCCTCAATCCCGTTTCAAAGGGGCCATGGTGGCGGGCTTCCTCGGTCCCCCATCCCCCCCTCCGCGGGGCCGAGCACCCCCGCCGGGGGCCGCTGCTTCGGCAGCGGCCCCTTTTTCATGACCGACCCCGCCGCCCGGCTCAGGCCCGGCCCTCCTCCAGCAGGTCCGTGACCAGCGCGGCGATCGGGGAGCGCTCGGAACGGGTCAGCGTCACGTGTCCGAACAGCGGGTGGCCCTTGAGGCGCTCCACCACGGCCGCGATGCCGTCGTGCCGGCCCACGCGCAGGTTGTCCCGCTGGGCGACGTCGTGGGTCAGCACGACCTTCGAGTTGCGGCCCATCCGGCTCAGCACCGTGAGCAGCACGTTCCGCTCGAGCGACTGCGCCTCGTCCACGATCACCCACGCATCGTGCAGCGAGCGGCCGCGGATGTGCGTCAGCGGCAGGATCTCCAGCATCCCGCGGTCCACCACCTCGTCCACCACGGACGGGGAGACCAGCGCACCCAGGGTGTCGAACACGGCCTGCGCCCACGGGCCCATCTTGTCGCCCTCGGAGCCGGGCAGGTAGCCGAGGTCCTGGCCGCCGACGGCGTACAGCGGGCGGAACACGACCACCCTGCGGTGCTCGCGGCGCTCCATCACGGCGTCGAGGCCCGCGCACAGCGCCAGCGCGGACTTGCCGGTGCCCGCGCGGCCGCCGAGGGAGACGATGCCCACGCTCGGATCCGTCAGCAGCTCGATGGCCAGCCGCTGCTCGGCGGAACGGCCGTGCAGGCCGAACACGTCGCGGTCCCCGCGCACCAGGCAGGCTCGGCCGCCCTCGCCGACCCGGGCCAGGGCGGAGCCCCGGGGCGCGGTGAGCACCAGCCCCGTGTTGACCGGCAGGCGGACCGCCTCGGCCGGGGCCTCCTCCGGCCCGGTCTCGACGCCCGTGCCGGTCAGGGTCCCCAGCGGGACGCCGGCCAGGTCGACCTCGCCGTCGTCGTAGAGGGCGTCCAGCCGCTCCTGCGCCACGCTGAGGGAGACGGTGCCGCGCCAGCCCGAGTCACGCACGAGCTCGTGGCGGTACTCGTCCGCGGCGAGGCCCATGGCCGCCGCCTTCACGCGCATCGGCAGGTCCTTGGACACGACCGTGACCGTGGCGCCCTCGTCCGCGAGCGCCTTCGCGACGGCGAGGATGCGGGAGTCGTTGTCCGTGCCGCGGATGCCCAGGGGCAGCACGTCCACGGATACGTGGTTCAGTTCGATCCGCAGCGTGCCGCCCTCGGGGGTGATCGGCACGGGCTGGTCCAGCGCGCCGTGGCGGCCGCGCAGGTCGTCGAGCAGGCGCAGGGCCGTGCGCGCGTAGTAGCCGAGGTCGGGGTCGGCGCGCTTGGCCTCGAGCTCCGAGACCACCACGAGCGGCAGGACCACCTCGTGCTCGGCGAAGTGCAGCAGGGCGCGCGGGTCCGAGAGCAGCACGGACGTGTCCACCACGTAGGTCCGCAGGCCGGTCGCCTCCGCCGGCCCCGCCTCGGCGCGCGCCTGGCCCGGCCGGCTCGGCGGCTCCTGCCGGGTCTGCGCGTGCTCCACGAGCTCTGCCACCATGTCTGCCTCCTGTGCCGGTGAACCATGTGGGCGGGGGTCCGCCCACGGGCCACGCTAGGAAGCGGCGTCGTCCGCCGGGGCCCGGCACGGTGAACCCGGGATGAAGTCGCGGTGACGGTCCGTCCGGGCCCCGCCACGGTCCCCGAGGGCCAGTGCTCTCTACACTGGAGACGCGCCGCCGACGTCCCGACGGCCGCCCGCTCCCCGTCCCCAGGAGGGCCCTTGAGCATGCACCGCCCGTCCCCCGGCCTGCCCGATCTGCCGGGCGGCCCGGCCCCCGCCCCGACCCTGGCCGAGCGCGCCGGCGGCCGCCTGCTGGGCGCCGTCGCGCCCACCGCCGTGCTGATCGCGGCCATGTGGGTCGCGCAGTTCGTGCTGATCTTCCTCGGCCGGGTGATCATCCCCGGCGTGGGGCTGATCCCGCGACGCCTCGAGGGCCTGGACGGGGTCCTGTTCTCCCCCGTGCTGCACGCCGGCTGGGCCCACTTGATCGGCAACACGACGGCGCTGCTCGTCCTCGGTCCGCTGGCCGCCCTGGTCTCGCGTCGGCCGGTGGCCCTGCTCGTCTGCGCCTGGCTGGGCTCGGGCCTGCTGACCTGGGTGATCGGCACCCCCGGAGTGCACATCGGCGCCTCCGGGATCGTGTACGCGCTGATCGCGTTCCTGATCGTCTACGGGATCGCGGTGCGGCGGATCGGGGCGGTCGTCGTCTCCGTGCTCGTCGCGCTCACGCACCTGGGCTCGAGCCTGATCGGCCTGCTGCCGGCCCCCGGCATCTCGTGGACCGGCCACCTGGCCGGGGCCGTCGTCGGGGTGCTGCTGGGCCTGTGGTGGGGCCGCGCCGACCGTCAGGTGCCGAACCGGCGCTGACGGCTGCCGTAGTCGCGCAGGGCGCGCAGGAAGTCGACCTTGCGGAACGCGGGCCACATGGCCTCGCAGAAGTAGAACTCCGAGTAGGCGGACTGCCAGAGCAGGAACCCGGAGAGCCGCTGCTCCCCGGACGTGCGGATGACCAGGTCCGGGTCCGGCTGGCCGCGCGTGTAGAGCCGGTCCGCGATCTGCTCGACGGTGACGGACTCGGCCACCTCCGCCGCGCTGTGGCCCAGGGCGTGCTCGTCCCGCAGCAGCTCGCGCACGGCGTCGAGGATCTCCTGGCGGCCCCCGTAGCCCACGGCCACGTTCACGTGCACGCCGTCGTGGCCCTTGGTCTGCTCGGCCACCTCGGCGAGCCGTCGCGCCATGGGCTCGGGGAGCAGGTCCACCGCGCCGACCGGCTGCACGCACACGGGGGCGCGGCCCTCGGCCGGCTGGGCGAGGCGCTCCGCCGTCGTCTGGATGATCTCCAGGAGCGGGGCGAGCTCCTCCGCCGGACGCCGCAGGTTCTCGGTGGAGAGCATGTAGAGCGTGACCACGGGGATGCCGGCCTCGTCGCACCAGCCGATGAAGTCGAGGATGCGCTCAGCGCCGGCCTGGTGGCCCTGCTGCGTGGACGCCCCGAACGCGCGGGCCCAGCGACGGTTGCCGTCCACCAGCACGCCGATGTGCCGTGGCAGGCGCTCCGGGTCCAGGCCGCGCGTCAGCCGCCGCTCGTACAGGCGGTAGAAGGCCTCGGGTCGACCCACGGCGCGCTCCCCTCTCGGACGGTCCTGCGAGCCTCCAGGATACGCGCGCGGCACACAGCGACCATCCCGTGCCCCGGCCCCGGGCCGACCGACGACAATGGAGGCATGGACCCTGTGACACCCCTCCGCGAGACCGACGCCGCCCGTCGCCTGCGCTGGCGCATCGAGCGCATCCGCGACCCCGACCATCCGCTGTACAAGCCCCGACTGCGCGGTTGGATCCACGCGGTCATGGCGCCGCTGACGCTGGCGGCCGGCATCGTGCTCATCGTGCTCGCGCCGACCGCGACGCTGCGGTGGGCCAGCGCGGTCTACGCCGTGACGGGCCTGCTGCTGTTCGGGGTCTCGGCGACGTACCACCTGGTGCAGTGGAACGAGGTGGTCTCCCGTGTCCTCAAGCGGTTGGACCACACGAACATCATGCTGGTCATCGCCGGCACCTACACGCCGCTCTCCCTGGCCCTGCTGGCTCCAGACCGGGCGCGTGTGCTGCTCACCCTGGTGTGGGTGGGGGCCGTGGCCGGCGTCGCGTTCCGGGTGCTGTGGACGGATGCCCCGCGCTGGCTCTACACGCCGGTGTACGTGGCCCTCGGGCTGGCGGCGCTGCTCTACCTGGGCGACTTCTTCGCCGCGGATGCGGCGGCGGGGTGGCTGATCGTGGCCGGCGGCGTCGCGTACATCACGGGCGCGGTCTTCTACGCGCTGCAGGCCCCCACGATCCACCGCGAGTGGTTCGGCTTCCACGAGCTGTTCCACGCCTTCACGGTGGCCGGCTTCGTATGCCACGCCGTCGCCATCTACCGGGCGGTGCTCGTCGTCGCCTGAGCGTGTCGGGGACGGGGGCCTGCGCCCCGCCGGGCAGCGCCGAGGCCCGCAGACGCGCCGCTACGTCCATGCCGTAGCGGCGCGTCTGCGGGCCTCAAGGGTTCGGGCGTGGAGTCTCCGGCGCCGAGTCTCGGGCGTGCACGGGCCCGACGACGGTCAGTCGCGTCCGGTGTCCGGGGCCTGGGGCTCCGGGGCCGGCTCCTGGAGGTAGCCGGGGTACTTCTCCTGCAGGCGGCGCAGCCGGTCCTCCGAGTCCGCGTCCAGGTGCTCACCGCCCGCGCGGACCTCGTCCGGCAGGTGCTGCTGATGGCGCTCCACGAGCATGGCCTCGGCCTCCGGGGAACGCTGCTGGACGCGGCGCACCGAGCGGACCATGACGCGGAGGACGATGATCGCCATGACCACCATGAGCGCGGTGAACAGGAACCCCTCGATGCCGGGGGTGACCTCCGCCTCCTCGAGCCCGGGGCGCAGCGTCGGCTCCGGGACGGCGGGCACCGGCGCGGGGCTCGCGGCCGCGAGCGCGGTGAGGACGAGGGGAAGGCCAGACAGGGGTGTCACGCCGCCCCACTCTACCGGCCCCGGCCGCACGGCCCGAGCCGGGGCGACTCAGCGCAGGCCGGCGAAGAGGTCGTGCTCCGGCAGCTCGGAGGGCACGCGCGAGTCGATCAGCGCGAAGTCCTCCCACGGCCAGGCGCGCCGCTGCAGGTCGTGGGGGGCGTCGAAGAACATGCCGTCGGGGTCGATCTGCGTGCGGTGCGCCCGCAGGGCGGCGTCGCGCTCGTCGAGGAAGCCGGTGACGTCCACCTGGGTGGTGACGTCGTGGTCCGCGGTGACCCACGGCGGGATGACCTCCGGGTCGGGCACGTCCTCCCCGGCTTCGCGGCGGCGCAGCACCTCGCGCATCGCGTCCATCGCGTCGAACATCATCAGGCGTCGGGCGAACGGCACGTCCTCGCCGTCGGCCTCGGCCACCGCGGCCATCGTGCGGAACTTCCGCGGGTTGAAGCCGCAGTCGTAGTAGACCTTCGAGACCTCCCACGCGGGCCCGGCCTCGGGGTACTCGTCCGCGAGGCCCGCGGCCCGGTAGGCCTCCATCGTCACGGCGTGGGCCTGCAGGTGGTCCGGGTGCGGGTAGCCGCCGACCTCGTCGTAGGAGATGAGCACGTGCGGGCGGAACCGGCGCACGAGCGAGATCAGCGGGGCCGCCGCATCCCGGAGCGGGATCTCGGCGAAGCAGTTCGCCGGGAGGGCCGGCAGCGGATCCCCCTCGGGCAGGCCCGAGTCGAGGAAGCCGAGCCAGGCGTGCCGGATGCCGAGGATGCGCGCGGCCTCCGCCATCTCCTCGCGGCGCACGGCCGCGATGTCCCGGTCGGCCCGGGTGGTGTCCCCGAACGACGGGTTGAGCAGGGTGCCGGCCTCGCCGCCGGTGCACGTGACGACCATGACCTCGGCCCCGGCCGCCGCGTAGGCGGCCATGGTGCCGGCCCCCTTCGAGGACTCGTCGTCCGGGTGGGCGTGCACCGCCATGAGGCGCAGCCCGGTGGAGGGCGGCAGGGCGGTGCCTGCGGCGGGCTGGGCCTGGGGGGTCTGATCGGTCACGGGGATCGCACACTCCTGTCCGGATGGCGGGGCCGCCGCGGGGGCGACGGCGTGAGGGGGCTGGGCCGACGTCGTCATCGGCCTCCGGCGGCGGGCAGCGGCTAGGGTGGAGGGGATGTCTCACCACGCCCCCGCGGTCCGCGCGCAGGACCCCACATTAGCCAACCGGTACGGCACGAACCACACGCGTCCGGGCCGTCGTCGGCTGTGGGCGGGCCTCGGCGGGCTCGGGCTGGTCGTGGCCGTGCTGCTGTCCGTGTGGATCGGCCTGAACATGTCCGTGGGCGCCATCGAGTACAAGGACGTCGGCTTCACCATCGAGGACGACGGCCACGCGACCGTCACCTTCCAGGCCTCCGTCCCGGAGGGCGTGCAGGCCGAGTGCGATGTGCTCGTCACCGACTCCCACGCCGCCCCCGTCGGCTTCCGCACCGTCCGCCTGGAGACCCTGCCGGCCGACCGGCGGGACTCCCCCTCGGACGCGCAGCAGCGCTACACCGTGGACGTGCGCACCGTGGTGCGGGGCGACTCCGGCATCGTCGAGACCTGCCGCAAGGTCTGAGCCCTCCCGGCCGCTCCGCCCTCGGCGTAGCGGCCGCCTTTGGTGTGACGCACGCCGCCCGGATAGACTCGTCGGAGCATTCCCGCCCCGCCGGTGAGTCAGGCAGGCGTCGCACGGAGCCCTCGGGTCACGCGCGTCCTCCTGGTCGGCGGGGTCTTTCGCATGCGGGCGCGTCCGCCGGACGCGGATCGCGCACCGGATACGGTGCGCCGCGCCCCGGACTCCGCATCACCCGAGACAGAAAGGCGGAACAGAGCATGACCACCAGCCAGTCCGACGCCCCGTGGCTGACCCAGGAGGCGTACGACCGCCTCTCCAAGGAGCTCGAGCACATCTCCGGCCCCGGTCGCCAGGAGATCATCGAGCGCATCGAGGCCGCGCGCGATGAGGGCGACCTCAAGGAGAACGGCGGCTACCACGCCGCCCGCGAGGAGCAGTCCAAGAACGAGGGCCGCATCGCCGAGCTGAAGCACCTGCTCGAGACCGCCCGCGTCGGCGAGGCCGCCGAGAACGACGGCGCCGTGCACCCGGGCACCGTGGTGACCGCCGTCGTCGCCGGCGACGAGATGACGTTCCTCTTCGGCAACCGCGAGATCGCCGCGGACGACGAGTCGCTCGAGGTCTACTCCGAGCGCTCCCCGCTCGGCGAGGCCATCAACGGCGCCAAGAAGGGCGACAAGGTCTCCTACACCGCCCCGAACGGCAAGGACATCAAGGTCGAGGTCAAGGACGTCCAGCCCTACTCCGGCTGACCGACCCCGACTCCGACGACGGCCGCGGTCCCCTCCAGGGGCCGCGGCCGTCGTCCGTCCCGGGTCCCACCGCGCCCCCGTTGCTACTCTGGCCCCATGCTGACCGTCGAGAAGGCACACCTGCTGCTCACCCGCGAGGACGGGTGCTCCGAGAGCCCCTCCCACCACCGCGTTGCCCTCGCGGCCGCCGCGCTGGCCGACCACCGGTCCGCCGGGATCGTGACCCTCGAGGACGTCCCCGTGGACCGGGCCCGCGTGCTCGTGACCGCGGCCGGCACCACCGGCGACCCCGTCCTGGACTCCTCCCTCGGACAGGTCGACGCCCTGGCCGGCCGACCGCTCGTGGCCACCGTGGCGGCCGGCAAGCCGGACCTGCGCAAGGCCGTCGTCGCCCATCTGACCGAGACCGGCCGCCTCACCGAGCGCAAGGCCTTCCTGGCCACCCGGCACGTCCCCCGCGGCACCGAGCGCGCCGAGCTGCTCGCGCACCTGACCGCCGTCGTCCTGGACGAGGCAGAGCCCTCCGACGAGGACGTGCTCCTGCTCGGCGTGCTGCAGCACCTCAACCTGGCCCGGCGCCTGCTGCCGGGCGCCCACGAGCGCTATGACCGTCGCGAGATGGTCCGTCGCATCGAGACGCTGACGCGCGAGGACCTCCTGGTCCAGGCCGTGCGCCGCGCGGTGGGCGGGACCTGCGGCACCATCACCGCGGCCGCCGCCGGCTCCGTGGCCTGAGCCGGCCCGGTCAGGGCAGCGGGGCCGGGCTGTAGCCGGCCCCGCGCAGCGCCTCCAGGACCTGGGCGGAGTGCTCGGCGCCGCGGGTCTCCATGTCGATCGTGATGTGCACGCCGCCCATGGACAGCTCGGGGCCGACGCGGGTGTGGTCCACGCGCACCACGTTGGCGTCCGTGTCCGCGATGATCCGTGAGATCGTGGCCAGCTCGCCGGGGCGGTCCCGCAGCGGGATGCGCACGGTCATGTAGCGCCCGGCGGCCGACAGCCCGGCCTGGATGGACTTCAGCATGAGCATCGGGTCGATGTTCCCTCCGGAGAGGACCACGGCGGTGGTGCCGAGCTCGAAGCCCAGGTCCGCCGTGCGGCCCGCCAGCAGGGCGGCCACCCCGACGGCGCCCGCCGGCTCCACGACGAGCTTGGAGCGCTCGAGGAGGTGGACGAGGGCGGCGGCGATCTCGTCGTCCGTGACGGTCACGACGGCGTCCACCAGCTCGGCGGCGATCCGCAGCGGCAGGGCCCCGGGCCTGCCGACGGCGATGCCGTCCGCGATGGTGGACACGCTCTCCAGCACCTGGACGCGGCCCTCCTCGAGGGAGCCGGGGAAGGCCGCGGCGGTGGCCGCCTGCACGCCGATGACGCGCACCGTGCGCCCCCGACGCCGGGCGGCCTCCTTGAGGGCCACGGCCGTGCCGGCGATGAGCCCCCCGCCGCCGATGCCCATGATCACGGTGTCCACGTCCGGCAGCACGTCGAGGATCTCGAGGCCGACGGTGCCCTGGCCCACGATCACGGCCGGGTCGTCGAACGGCGGGATGAACACGGCACCGGTCTCCGTGGCCCACCGCTGCGCCTCGGCGAGGGACTCGTCCACGGTGGAGCCGTGCAGGACGACCTCGGCGCCGTGGTCCCGGGTGGCCTGCAGCTTGGGCAGGGCGACGCCGTGCGGCATGAAGATGCGGGCGCGGATGCCGAGCTTGGCGGCCGCGAGGGCGACGCCCTGGGCGTGGTTGCCGGCCGAGGCGGCCACGACGCCGCGGCCGCGCTCCTCCTCGCTCAGCTGCGCCATCCGCACGTAGGCGCCGCGGACCTTGAACGAGCCGGCCCGCTGCAGGTTCTCGCACTTCAGGTGCACGTCCGTGCCCACGGCCCGGGAGAGCGCCCGGGAGTGCTGCAGCGGGGAGAGCTCGGCGATCCCGCGCAGCGTCTCGCGCGCCCGCTCGATCTCCTCGAGGGTGACGGGCAGCGCCGCCGGGGCCGGCGGGCCGCCGGCGGGCCGCACCCACCGGGGCGACGGCGTCGGGACGGTCCGGTCCGGGGTGTCCGTGGCCTGCGCCGCGCCCATCAGGCGTCGTCCCCGTGCCGGGTGCCCGCGTCGGCCTCGGAGGCGAGGGCGGCGTCCTCGTGCGTCGAGGGGCGGTACCGGTGGGAGCCGGCCGCCTCGTCCTCCGCGCCGCCCGGTTCGAGGGCGTGGTCCGTCCGCTCCGTGAGCTCCTCCGGCACGTCCGCGGTGAGGGCGCGGACGAAGCTGTTCACGAAGGCCAGCACCGGCACGGCGAACACGGCGCCCGCCAGCCCGAAGACGGTGGACCCGGCGGCGACGGCCAGGAACACGGCCAGCGGGTGCAGCGCGACGGCCTTGCCCATCACGAGCGGCTGCAGGACGTTCGACTCGATCTGCTGCACGAGCAGCACCACGCCCAGCATGAGCAGCCCATTGACCAGGCCGTTGGACATCAACGCCAGGAGCACCGCCATCGCGCCGGTCAGGGTGGCGCCGATCATCGGGATGAACGAGGCCAGGAAGACGAGCACGGCCAGCGGGATGGCCAGCGGCACGCCCAGGATCAGGGCACCGATGCCGATGCCGACGGCGTCGATGAACGCCACGAAGATCTGGACCCGCACGTAGGAGCCGAGCGACTGCCAGCCCGAGCGGCCCGCGCGGCCCACGGTGGCACGGTGCGCCTTCGGCACGAAGATCAGGAGGAAGCGCCAGATGCGGTCGCCGTCGTAGAGGAAGAAGATCAGGGAGAACAGGGCGATGAACAGGCCCGCACCGATGTTGACGGCCGTGGAGCCGAACGTGACGGCGCTGTTGATGACCGTGGCGGAGTTGTCCCGCAGCGTCTGCCACAGGCCCTCCAGCCCGGCACCGGAACGGGGGATCTCCACGCCCACGCCGGCCAGCCAGGCGATCGCGTCGTCGACGGCCTGGCCCAGCTGGTCGCCCAGTTGGGCGAAGCCCTGGACGATCTGCTGACCGGCGAGCCCCATGAGGCCCGCCACGACGACGACCAGCAACAGCACGCACAGCAGGGCGGCCGCGACGCCCGGCACCTTGATGCGCCGCATCGCCTGGAACACCGGGGCCAGCAGGGTGGCCAGCAGCGCGGCCACGAGGATCGGGATCACCACGAGGCTCACGAAGCCCAGCAGGTACACCACGACGCCGATGCCGATGACGACGGCCACCAGCCGCCAGGACCAGGCCGCGGCCACCGTCAGCCCGTAGGGCACGTCCTTGTCGATCTTGGTCTGGGCCGCCAGGGTCGAGCTCACGCGCGATCCTCCTCGTGTGGGTGGTCGGGGACATGGGGGGTCAGACCCCACTGGACGCTCCAGCGGGCGTGCGGGGCGAGCCGGTGCAGGCCCTCCCCCGAGTTCAGGGCGTCCGCGGGAGCGCTGAGCGGCTCCACCGCTAGTGCCGTGTCACGGCCGGGCAGCCGGTCCGTGACGAAGACGTGGGTGTAGGCGAACGCGTGGTCGGTCCACAGGGTCACGGCGCGGCCGTCCGCGGCGAGCAGGGTCTGGCGGTGCCGGCCGTCGGCGTCCGGGGTCAGGCCGGTGAGGCACACGTCCAGGGCGGCCTCGCCCACGGCCCGGCCGCGGCGGAAGTCCAGGTCGGTGCCGTCCACCGGCAGGGTCTCCACGGGGATGAGGTCCTCCCCCGTGCGGATCCAGGCGTCCGCGGGCACGCGCAGGCTCAGCTCCGCCGTCGGGACGTCCCCGATCCGCAGGAACGGGTGGGAGCCGACCGCCACGGGCACGGTGGCGTCCGTGTGGTTCTGCACCTCGGCGGTGACGGTGAGGCCGCCGTCCGCCTCGAGCTCGTACGTGACGCGGTGGGTGAGCCGGAACGGCCAGCCGTGCTGGGGGTGGATCTCACCGCGCAGGGTCACCGCGTGGGCGGAGAACGTCTCGGTGACGAAGTGGGTGTTGCGCAGCAGGCCGTGGCTGGCGTGGCCGCGCGCGGGTTCGGTGACGTCCAGGCGCTGCTCGACGCCGTCCAGGATCCAGCGGGCGCCGGCGACGCGGTTCGGCCAGGGGCTCATCTGGATGCCGTTGGCGGCGGGCGGGACCACGTCCTGGCCGTACGGCTCGGTGAGGTCCACGCCGGACACGCGGTACCTGCGCAGGGCACCGGCCAGGCCGACGACGACGGCCTCCGCGGACCCGCGGTGCAGGCGGTGCTGGGTGCCGGTGGCGTCCGGAGCCCCGAAGGCGGGCAGGTCGCTGGTCTCGGTCACGGGACCTCCTGAGTGGCGGCGAGGGACCCCCTCAATCTACGCCCTCGCGGACGCAGACCGCCCCGGCCCTGTGCAGGACCGGGGCGGCGGTGCGGGTCTCCGTGCGGGGACGGGGCGCCGGTCAGTCGTTGCCGCGCAGGATGGCGACGATGCGCAGGATCTCGATGTACAGCCAGATCAGGGTCACGGTCAGGCCGAAGGCCACGGACCAGGAGTACTTCTGCGGGGCGCCGTTCTTCACGCCCACGGCGGCCATCTCGAAGTCCATGGTCAGCGAGTACGCGGCGAGCAGCACGGCGATCGCGCCGATGATCAGGCCCAGGCCGCCCTCACGCATGTTGCCGATGCCGGTCCAGGTGAGGACCAGGTTGACGAGCATGAAGACGAGGTAGCCGATCATGGCGCCCATGACGATCTTCGTCATGCGCGGGGTCGGGCGGAACTTGCCCGAGGTGTAGAGCGCCAGCATCACCGCGAACACGGAGAAGGTGCCGAGCACGGCCTGCACCACGATGCCCGGGTAGGCGCCCTCGAAGAACGCCGAGATGCCGCCCAGGAACAGGCCCTGCGCCACGGCGTAGGCCATGATCAGCACGGGCGAGGGCTCGCGCTTGAACGCGTTGACCAGGCCCAGCACGAGGCCGGCGATCGCGCCGATGATCATCAGGCCCGGCGAGAACCAGCCCACGGCGCCCGCCACCACGACGAGCACGAGCATCAGGCCGGTCTTGCCGACGACGTCGTTGAAGGTCATCCGGCCGGTCTGCTCCGGGCCGGCGGAGGGCGCGCGGAAGGCGTCCTCCATGGACTGCTGGTGCGCGTACTGCTGGGCCGCCTGGCCGGCGCCGAACGCCTGGGCCTGGCCGTACGGGCTCTGCTGCTGGCCGTACGGGGACTGCGCGGACTGCTGCCCGCCCTGGTACCAACCGGGCTGCGCCTGTCCGCCGCCCTGCATCTGCTGCTGGAAGTTCTGAGAGTTCATGACCGGATTCGCCACGGCTCACTCCTTCGGGTCGAGTCGGCCCGGTCGCACGCCGCCGCAGTGAGCCGCGTTCGTGCCCCGGGGTTCAGCACGATCCTATCGGGAGGTCTGTGTCCGCGCGCGGGGTCGGAGCGTGGATCCGCGCCGGTTCACCGGCTGTTCACGGTGGGCGCAGAAGCGAGGCGCGCGGGGAGACGCGTGGTGCCCCCGGCGGGACTCGAACCCGCAACACGCCGATTTTAAGTCGGCCGCCTCTGCCAGTTGGGCCACGGGGGCGTGGCGGGCCCGTGGACGCGGGCCCGGGTGCGGACGACGCCGGCCCCGCCCGATGCGCTCGGACGGGGCCGGCGGCCCGCTGGCTGCGGGATCAGCCCTTCGAGGACTCGAGGGCCCGCTGCCGCTCGAAGCGGCCGGGCTCGAGCTCGACGCCCGCGGCGCGGCGGAACGGGTTGAACGGGGTGTCCAGGCCCGCCACCGAGGTGGAGTCACGGCCGAACAGGGTCTCGGCGACCCAGCCGGACAGGATGCGGAACTTCCGCTCCAGGGTGGGCATCGCGTAGCCGTGGTAGCCGCGGTGGGCCAGGAACGCCGGGATGCCGGCGATCTTGGTGCCCAGCGGGTTGCCCACGCCGCGGCCGAAGCCCAGCCCCGCCACGGTGCCCAGGGACTTGTGCACGTACTCCTGCACCTCGCCCTCGCCGTGGCGCACGGCCATGTAGTTGGCGGCCAGACGCTTGGCCTGACGGATGGCGTGCTGGGCGTTCGGGACGCAGAAGCCGCCCGGGCCGGCCCCGGTCAGGTCCGGCACGGCGGAGACGTCGCCGCAGGCCCACGCACCCTCGAGCGCGCCGGCCTCGCCGTCCTTGATCTGCAGGGTGGGGGTGGCCTCCACGCGGCCGCGGTCGTCCACCGGGAAGTCGGTGCTCTTGACCACGGAGTTGGCCACCACGCCGGCGCACCACACGAGGGTGTCCGCCGCGAAGGTCTCCGCCTCCTCCTTGGAGGGCATGGCCACGAGCTTCATGACGCCGTCCGTGGCGTCGCCCAGCGAGGTGTTGAGCAGGACCTCGATGCCGCGGTCCTTCAGGTGCTCCACCACGCCCTGGGCCTGCTCCTCGGAGACCTCGGGCATGATGCGGCCCATGGCCTCGACGAGGACGATCCGGATCTCCGACTGGGAGAGGCGCTCGTTGCGCTCCACGGCGTTGCGGATGAGGTTCTCCATCTCCGCGATGGCCTCGATCCCGGCGAAGCCGCCGCCCACCACCACGAAGGTCAGGGCACGCTTGCGCTCCTCGGCGTCCGTCATCAGGGAACCGGCGTCCAGGCGCTCCAGGATCTGGTTGCGCAGCTGGACGGCCTCCTCGACCGAGCGCAGACCGATGCCCTGCTCGCCCAGACCCGGGATGGGGAACACGCGGGTCACGGCGCCCGCGGTCATCACGATGTCCTGGTACGGGATCTCGAACTCGTCGCCGCCCTCGCCGCGCACCACGGCGGTGCGGCCGGCGTGGTCCACGGACACGACGGCGCCGCGGACGACCTCGGCGTCCTTGAGGTGCGTCTGCAGGTCCACGTTCACGTGGCGGCCCTCGATGTGGCCGCCCACGACCTCGGGCAGGAACGGGTAGTACGTCATGTACGGGCGGGGGTCGACGACGGTCACGACGCCGCCGCGCTCGGCGACCTTCTTCTGCAGCTCGCGGGCGACATGGAACCCGGCGTAGCCGCCGCCGACGATCAGCAGGCGCGGCTTGGGAGACAGTTCAGGAGTGAGAGACATACCGCCAGTCTACGCACGCACGGGCCCGGCCCCTCCACTCTCCGCCGTCGTGGTCAGGACCGCAGCGAGAGCACGATCCCGTCCAGGATGTCGTGCTCGCTCGCCCAGGCCTCGGTGACGCCCGCGACCTCGGCCACCCGCTCCAGGACGGTGCTCCACAGCAGCGCGCCCGCGCCGATCACGTCCACCCGTCCCGGGTGCATGAACCCCCGCTCGGCGCGTTCGGCCCGGGTCGCCGCCACGAGGCCCTCCGCCGCCGCGCGGAACTCGGCGATCGGCAGGCGCGCACCGTGGATGGCCTCGGGCTCGTACGTGCTGAGCCCGAGGGCCTCGGCGGTCACGGTGGTCACCGAGCCGGCCACGCCGACCACGCGCGCCACGCGTTCCAGCGGCAGGCGGGCGGCGGCGTCGTCGAGGAGGCGGCGGGCGTCCGCGCGGGCCGCGGCGACCTCGTCCGACGTCGGGGGGTCGGAGCGCAGATGACGCTCGGTGAACCGCACGCAGCCCATGTCCAGGCTGACCGCGCCCACGACCTCGCCCGCAGGCGTGCCGACGACCAGCTCGGTGGAACCGCCGCCGAGGTCCACGACGAGCACGAGGTCCTCCGGGCCCAGGTCCGCGGTCTCGACGGCGGAGACGGCGCCCGCGAAGGACAGGGCGGCCTCCTCGGCGCCCGAGACGACCTCCGGCTCGACGCCGAGCCGCTCCCGGACGCCGTCGACGAACGCGGCCCGGTTGGAGACGTCCCGGCTGGCGGAGGTGGCCACGAACCGGACCCGGCCGGCGTGGTGGCGCTGGACCAGGCGGGCGTACTCGTCCACCGCCGCGAAGGTGCGCTCCAGCGCGGCGTCGGAGAACGCGCCGGTGGCGTCCACGCCCTCGCCCAGGCGCACCACGCGCATCTCGCGCACGACGTCGGCCAGCGGCGCCGTCGGGTCGGCCACGGCGCCGGTGGTCTCATCCGTCCCGGCCGGCCGGGAGATCAGCAGGCGGATGGAGTTCGTGCCGCAGTCCACGCCGGCCACCGTGACCTCCTTGAGCGCGGCGACGCGTTCGAGGTGCCTCACGTGCCGGGACAGGTCCTTCGTGGGCACCGCCGCGGCCTCGTCCCACGCGCCCTCGCACGCGCAGACCTCGGGCGTCCACCACGGGGCCACCAGGGCGATCGCCTCGTCACCGAGCGGGTTCACCCCCGGCCCGGCCGCGAGCGCGTGGCCCACGAGGGCGTGCAGGCACTTCACGCGCTCGGGCATGCCGCCGGCCGAGACCCCGGCGATCTCCGGGACGGGCCCCGTGCCGGCCTCGGCCCCGACCCGGTCCCGCTCGGCGATGTAGGCCTCGTGCGCCGCGCGGTGCGCGGCCGCGAGCGCGGGATCCTGGGCGAGGCGGTCGTTCATGCGTGCCATCTCCCCGTCCGCCTCCACGCGCGAGACCGCCGCCGTCAGCACGGGGTGCGTCAGGTAGAAGGTCGTGGGGAACGGGATGCCGTTGGAGAGCCGCGGCGCGGTGGTGGCCACGAGGGGGTTGCCGCACACGCAGCGGGCACCGATCTCCACGACGTCCCGGACCGGGCGGCCGAGCTGGCGGGACAGGGTGTCCAGGTCCTGCTCGGTGACGGTGCGGTCCTGGGCGGGGCGGGGGCTGACGGTCATGGTGTCCTCGGGGTGCGGGGGTGGTGCGGGCGGGGGCGGGACGCGGGGCTCACTCGAGCCCGGCGCGGACGGCCGAGTCCCACAGGCCCTCGGCCCACGGCAGGCGGGTGTTGACGACCTCGTCCGCGTCGGCGGCGGGCGTGTCCACGGCCTCGGTGTCGGTCCCGGTCTCGGGGGGCTGCCCCGTCACGGAGTACAGGGTCTCCCCCGGCATGACCAGCTCGAGACGCTCGCGCGCCTGTTGGGTCACGTAGGCGGGGTCGTCCCACAGCTGGATCCGCCGCTCGTAGTCCTCGCGCTGGGCCTGCATGGCGGCGATCTCCTCGCGCGCGGCCGAGATCTCCAGCTGCTGGTTCAGGAACGCGCGCAGCGTGGGCGCCACCAGGACGGCGGCCACCAGCAGCACGGCGACGACGATGAGCGAGCGGCCCGTGATCTGCCGGGCCGGCACCGGCTCCGGCAGCGGGGCCCGACGGCGGGCGGCCGCGGCGGCGGCGGAGGCGGCGCCGCGGGGGGCGGGCCGGGGCCGACGCGCGGCCGGGCGGGCCGGCGCCGTGCGGCGCGGGGGTGCCGACGGGGGTGGGGGGGGGGCGGTGTCCCCGGCGGGGGCCTGGTCGGCCCGGGACGCGTCCGGGGGCCCGTGCCGGGCGCACGGCTGGCCGGCCTGGCGGCGCGCCTGGCCGCCCTGCGGGCCGCTGCTGCCGCTCACC
>NZ_RBLN01000183.1:0-4755 GCF_003989405.1 Micrococcus sp. HSID17227
GGGCCTGCAGCGCGGGCAGGTCCTGGCCGGCGCCCATCACGGCGCCGCGGGCGTCCACGACGCGGTAGTCCATCCGCAGGTGCAGGGGCACCGCGTCCGGGGCCCACAGTCCGGGCTCCACCACCACGCCGCGCACCCGACGCACGGCCGCGGACAGCGCCTCCGGCAGCTCGTCCCGCAGCGGGTCGGCGTGGGCCTCGAGGTCCGCCACGAGCTGCTGGGCCACGTCCGGGGCGGGCACGAGGTTCTTGCGCACCGCCTTGGGCAACGCCTTGATGAGGGCGGTGACGAGCTCGACCCGCAGGCCGGGGACCAGCCATGCGAAGGGGCCGGGGGAGACCTGGTTGAGCAGCAGGATCGGCACGGCCACGGTCACGCCGTCGGTGCCGGCCGCGCCGGTCGGGTCGAACGTGTACTCGAGGTCGAGCTCCACGTCGCCGCCGGGCATCGGATACGCGAACGTGGTGGGGAACGCGTCGGTGTCCAGGTCCTCGGCGTCGGCGGTGAGCAGGGCGGCGACGTCGAGGTCCAGCAGGTCCGGCTGCTCCTGGCGTGCCTTCTTCCACCACGCGTCGAAGTGCCGCTCGGAGACGACGTTCGCCGGGATCCGCGCGTCGTAGAAGGCGAACAGGTCCTCGTCCCCGATCCGCAGGTCGCGGCGGCGCAGGCGCGTCTCGAGGGCGTCGACCTCCTCGAGCGCGGCCCGGTTGCGGGCGAAGAACCGGTGGCGCGTGCGCCAGTCGCCCTCCACGAGGGCGTGCCGGATGAACAGCTCGCGGGAGAGCACCGGGTCGATGCGGCCGTACCGGACCGAGCGGTCCGGGATCAGGGTGACACCGAACAGCGTCACCTTCTCGCGGGCGACGACGGAGCCCGCCCGCCGCGACCAGTGCGGCTCGTTGTAGGCCCGCTTGACGAGGTGGCCGGCGACCTCCTCGGCCCACTCCGGCTCGATCCGGGCCACCGTGCGCGCCCACAGCCGCGAGGTCTCCACGAGCTCGGCTGCCATGACGAACGGGTGGCGCTTCTTGAACAGGGCGGAGCCGGGGAACACGGCGAAACGGGTGCCGCGGGCGCCCGCGTACTCGCGACGGCGCTCGTCGTAGGCGCCGATCTGCGAGAGCAGGCCCGTGAGCAGGGACTTGTGCACCGCCTCGTGCCGGCCCACCGGGTCCACGGGTCCGGCCTCGACGGTGAGGCCCACGTCCTTGGCGAGCTGGCGCAGCTGGCGCACCAGGTCCTGCCACTCCTGCACGCGCAGCCAGTTGATGTGCTCACGGCGGCACAGCTTCCGGAACTGGGAGCCGGAGAGCTCCTGCTGCCGTTCGCGCAGGTACGCCCACAGGTTCAGGATCGCGGAGAAGTCCGAGTTCTCGTCCGCGAACCGGCGGTGCAGCTCGTCCGCGGCCTCACGCTGCTCCGTGGGGCGCTCGCGGGGGTCCTGGATGGTCAGGGCCGCGGCGATCACCATGACCTCCCGGACGCAGCCGCGCTCACCGGCCTCCAGGATCATGCGGCCCAGCCGCGGGTCCACCGGCAGTCGGGCCAGGCGGCGTCCGACCCGGGTGATGGTGCCCGCGCGGGCGCCGCCGGCCTCGAGCGCGCCGAGCTCGGTGAGCGTGGTGGCGCCGTCGGTGACCTGTCGGCCGTCCGGGGGCTGGACGAAGGGGAACTCCTTGACGTCGCCCGGGGTGCGGGCCACACCGAGGGACAGCATCTGCAGGATCACCGAGGCCAGGGAGGTGCGCAGGATCTCCGGGTCCGTGAACTCGGGGCGGGAGAGGTAGTCCTCCTCCGAGTACAGGCGGATCGCGATGCCGTCCGAGGTGCGGCCGGACCGGCCCGCGCGCTGGTTCGCGCTGGCCTGGGAGACGCGCTCGATCGGCAGGCGCTGCACCTTGGTGCGGTGCGAGTACCGCGAGATGCGCGCGGTGCCCGTGTCGATCACGTACTTGATGCCCGGCACGGTCAGGGAGGTCTCGGCGACGTTCGTGGCCAGCACGATCCGCCGGCGCACCCCGGCCCCGGCGCGGCCGAACACGCGGTGCTGCTCCGCCATGGACAGGCGGCCGAACAGCGGCAGGATCTCCGTGCCGGCCAGGCGCGTGGTGCCGGCGACGACGCCGGTCAGGTGGTCCGCGGCCTCGCGGATCTCCCGCTCGCCCGGCAGGAACACGAGGATGTCACCCGGCGGCTCGGCGGCCAGCTCGAGGACGGCGTCGCCGATCGCGTCGAGGGGGTCGCGGGTCTCGGCGGCATCGTCCGCGTCGTCCTCGGGGTCGTCCGGGGAGGGCTCGTCGGTCAGCGGCCGGTACCGGATCTCGACGGGGTAGGTCCGCCCCGAGACCTCGATGATCGGCGCCGGGACCACGCGGCCGCCGTCGTCGGCCTCCACCGCGTCCGCATGGTCCTCGCCCTCGGCCAGCGGCCGACCGAAGTGCCGGGCGAAGCGCTCCGGGTCGATGGTGGCCGAGGTGATGATCACCTTCAGGTCCGGGCGCTGGGGCAGCAGGTTGCGCAGGTAGCCCAGGAGGAAGTCGATGTTGAGGCTGCGCTCGTGGGCCTCGTCCACGATGATCACGGAGTAGCGGCGCAGCTGCGGATCGTGGGGGATCTCGGCCAGCAGGATGCCGTCCGTCATGACCTTGACCCGGGTGGCCTTCGAGGTCTGCGCCGTGAAGCGGACCTGGTAGCCGACCGTCTGCCCGATCTCCTCGCCCAGCTCGTGTGCGATGCGCTCGGCCACGGAGCGGGCGGCGATGCGCCGGGGCTGGGTGTGGCCGATCGAGCCGGCCTCCCCGAGCCCGAGGGCCAGGCACATCTTCGGCAGCTGCGTCGTCTTGCCCGAACCGGTCTCACCCGCGACGATCACCACCTGGTGGTCGCGGATCGCGGCCATGATCTCCTCACGGCGCTCCGCCACCGGCAGGTGTTCGGGGAACGTGATCGCGGCGGCGTCGTGGGGCGTCGCCGACGGCTGCGCGGCGGGCGTGGAGGGCGGGGGAGTCTGCGTCATGACGGCCTCCATCCTAGGCGCGCGGGGGCCCGGGCCGACCCGGACGGGGCGAATCCGGGACTGGGGCTGAGAGTCCGGATGTGATTCTCTGGAGCCCATGGACACGAACACCGTCTCCCTGCTAGCGGCGATCGGCCTCTATTTCCTCGCGATGATCGCGATCGGCCTGTACGCCTCCCGCAAGAACACCGACCTCGACGACTACATGCTCGCCGGACGCGACATGAAGCCGTCCGTCGCGGCGCTCTCCGCGGGTGCGTCCGACATGTCCGGGTGGCTCCTGATGGGCCTGCCCGGCGCGATCTACGCCGCGGGCCTGGTCGAGGGCTGGATGGCGGTCGGCCTGACCGTGGGCGCGTGGGTGAACTGGCGCGTGGTCGCCCCCCGCCTGCGCTCCTACACCGAGGTGGCCGGGAACTCGATCACGATCCCGTCCTTCCTCGAGAACCGGTTCAAGGACCGCACGCACATCCTGCGGATCGTGGCCGGCCTGATCATCCTCGTGTTCTTCACCTTCTACGTCTCCTCGGGCATGGTGGCCGGCGGCAAGTTCGTCGAGTCGACCTTCGGCCCCGACTCCTTCTACGCCCAGGGCATCAGCATCAACTACCTCACCGGCATGCTCGTGGTGGCGGGCATCACGGTGCTCTACACCCTGTTCGGCGGCTTCCTCGGCGCCTCGCTGACAGATGTGGCCCAGGGCATCCTCATGTTCCTCTCCCTGCTGGCCGTGCCCATCGTCGTGATCCTGACCATGGGCGGCTGGGACGCCGTCGTCGAGGGCATCCGCGCCGCCGACGCCGCCGGCGGCGGAGTGAACCACTTCTCGATGTTCGAGAACGCGACGCTGATCGGCGTCCTGTCCTCCCTCGCCTGGGGCCTGGGCTACTTCGGCCAGCCGCACATCATCGTCCGCTTCATGGCCCTGCGCACCCCGCACGACGCGGCCGTCGCCCGGCGCGTCGGCATCGGCTGGATGGCGCTGTCCGTGTTCGGCGCCGTGATGGTCGCCCTCGTCGGCATCGCCTACTTCCAGGCCAACCCCGGCACCACGCTCGAGGACCCGGAGACCGTGTTCCTCGTGCTGGCCTCGATCATGTTCCACCCGTTCGTGGCCGGCCTGGTGCTGGCCGCCGTCCTCGCCGCGATCATGTCCACGCTCTCCTCGCAGCTGATCGTGTGCTCCTCCGCCCTGGTGGAGGACCTCTACATGCTGCGCGGGCGCACCGGGTCCCCGACGTTCACCCTGTGGCTCGGCCGCATCGGCGTGCTGGTGGTGGCGCTCGTGGCGGGTCTGCTCGCCCTCAACCCGGACTCCTCCGTGCTCGAGCTCGTCTCCTTCGCGTGGGCCGGCTTCGGCGCCGCCTTCGGCCCCGTGATCCTGCTCGCCCTGTACTGGCCGCGGTTCACCTCGTGGGGGGCGATGGCCGCCATGGTCACCGGCGCCGCCGTCGCCTGGTTCTGGTCCGAGGCCAGTGCCGAGACGTGGGAGTGGTTCGGCCTGTACGAGCTGCTGCCGGGCTTCGTCGCCGCCCTCCTGGTGGGTGTGGTGGTGTCCCTCGTGACCCAGCGCTCGCGCCGTGTGCAGCGGCGGATCGACGCCGAGTTCACCGACCGCCCGAACGCGATCTGGCAGGCGGACCACACGATGCTTGACCTGCTCATCGTCGGGCCCAACGGCAAGCCCGCACGGCCGTGGTTGACGGTGATCCTCGACGACTACTCCCGCGCGATCTGCG
>NZ_RBLN01000184.1:0-4743 GCF_003989405.1 Micrococcus sp. HSID17227
ATCGCGTTCGCGCGCGGGGTCGCGCTCTTCCTGGGCACGGCCACGGGCCCGGAGCTGGTGGCCCGGCGCGCGCTCGGCGCGCTGGTCGACCGGCGCCACGGAGGCACGTCCCCGCCCGGCGGCGCCCCACTAGGCTGGGCGCGTGCCCGACTCCCCCGCCCCGCCCCGCCCGAACCCGCACGAGGGCGCCGACCGCGCCCCGGCGCCCGGCACCCCCGGCTTCCGGATCCTGCTGCTCACCCCGGAGATCCCCGGCAACACCGGCAACGCGATCCGGCTCGCCGCCCTCACGGGGGCCGAGCTGCACCTCGTGGAGCCGCTGGGCTTCGGGTTCGAGGACGCCCACCTGCGCCGCGCCGGTCTGGACTACCACGACCTCGCGGTGGTGACGGTGCACCCGGACCTCGACGCGGCGCTCGCGGCCCTCGCCCCCGCCCGTGTGCTGGCCTTCACCGCGCGCGGGTCCGTGCGGCACGACCGGGTCGCGTACCGGCCCGGCGACGTGCTGCTCTTCGGCCGCGAGTCCACCGGCCTGCCCGAGGAGGTGCTGGCCGATCCGCGGGTCACCGAGACCGTCTGCCTGCCCATGCAGCCGGCCCGTCGGTCCCTGAACCTGGCGAACGCCGTCTCCATCGCCGTGTACGAGGCCTGGCGCCAGCACGACTTCGCCGGGTCCGCGGTCCGCCCCGATTCCCTAGACTGAGGCCACCATGCAGACTCCTGACGCGTCCGAGCCCCACGTCGACCGCCCCGATGACGCCGGCCAGCCCGCCCTGGACACCCTCCTGCGCCGCAGCGCCGAGGGTGACCGGGCCGCGTTCTCCGCGTTCTACGACGCCACGGTCCCGTGGGTGCACGGCCTGGCCGAAGCGATGTTCGGCCCCGGCGACGACGCCGCCGCGGCCACGGTCCGCACCTACCTGACGGCGTGGGAGGAGGCCTCCGAGGCCGGGCTCGACCTGAGCGAGCGTGACGACGCGACCCACCGTGAGCGCCAGGTGTTCACGTGGCTCGAGGTCCTCGCCCACCGCGTGATGACCTCGCTGCGTCGCGCCGGCGGCTCCGCGGCGGAACGTGGGCGTCGTCCCGGCCCGGCCGGGCCCGCGCCGCTGCCCGAGGACCTCGTCGGCCGCGTGGCCCCGGACGCCTACGAGGCCGTGCGACTGGCGTGGCTGGGCGGCTGCACCGACCGGGAGGTCGCCGATCGGCTCGGTCTGCCGGCCGACGAGGCCCGCACCCTGCTGCGTGACGGCGTGCGGCAGGTCGTGGCGGCCCGCCGCGACCTCACGCAGGACGCCGCCCGTCCGTCCGCGCCGGCCCCGGCGACCGGCCCGGCACTCGGCGCGGACGTGCGCGAGGACGTGGACGCCGGCCGCGCACTCGAGCTGGCCGACCTCTCGGCTGTGCACGCCCTCGACACGGCCGGGCACACCGCGGCCTTCTCCGCCGTGCAGCGGCGGGGCGGCGAGCTGGCCCGGTGGCGCTCCCGGGTGGACGGTGCGCGCCAGGCGGTGGCCTGGGCGTTCCGGTCCGTGACGGCCGAGCCGCCGTCGGCCCTGCTCGACGAGGTCCTGCGTCGCCTGCCCGCCCAGGACGTGGGCATGGACCTGATCGGCGACGAGTCCGCCCCCGCCGGCCCGCCGCGGGACCGCCTGCGCTGGCTCAAGGTGACCGCCCTCCTGCTGCTCGCGGCCCTCGTGCTCGGCGTCGGCGGGTGGACGGTGTGGAGTCAGTTCACGCGGCCGGGCATCGTGCACCGCATCGACCAGTCGAAGGACCTGTTCACGACCTCGGAGTACCCGGCCCAGGACGGCGGCACGGTCCAGGCGTTCCTGTCCCGGGAGCAGAACAGCGGCTACCTGACGATCAGCGGGATGCCCCAGCTGCCGGAGGGTCAGTCCTACCAGCTGTGGCTCTACCCCTCGGACGGCACGGCCCCGGCCTCGCTCGGCACGTACGACGCCAACGGCTTCGGCGAGCCCATCACCTTCCGGGGGCTGGACCGCTTCGCGGCGATGGGCATCTCCGTGGAGCCCAGCTCGGGCTCGGAGGTGCCGACGTCGGAGCCCGTCGTCGGCGTGGACCTCGACCCCACCGCGCAGACCGGCCCGCGCTACGGCGGTCGGCCGAGCACCAACTGAGATCCCCCGCAGGGGGGGGGCGGTTCAGAACCCGGCGATGGTGCCCGGGCCGTTGACCGTGACCAGGTGGAACGCCTCGGCGTGACCCGGCGCGGCGGCCGGTCCGGCGGCGCGCCGGTGATGTTCGGCCATCTGGGCGAGCACGTGCCGCCGCATCGCGTCGACGTCCGGGTGCTGGGAGAGGTGGGCGTCGAGGGCGCGCAGCTTCTGCTCCGCCAGGCCCGTGACGTCCACGACCGTGTTCCGGCGCGCGGCGGGGGCGGCGTACAGCAGCAGGTTCCGGACCTTGAACGCCTCGAGCCCCTCCGCCGCGAGCTCCGGGTACGCGTACGGGTTCTCGACCGCCGGGTACGCGGCGCGCACCACGGCCTCGCCGCAGGCGAGGTGGTCCGGGTGGGCGGCCTGCATCCGCTCCCAGTCCCGCTCCGGGTGGGTGCTGAGCACCACGTCCGGGCGGACGCGGCGCATCAGCGCCACGAGCTTGCGGCGCACGCCGTGGTCCGGCTCGAGGTGTCCGTCGCGCTCGCCGAGGAAGTGGACCTCGGCGGCACCGACGACGGCGGCGGCCGCGCGCTGTTCGGCGTGCCGGCGGGCGGTCATCGCCTCCGGGCCCTCCGAGTCGAAGCCGCCGGCGTCCCCGTCCGTCACGATGCACAGCTCGATGTGCAGCCCGGCCGCGCTGAAGCCGGCCAGGGTGGCGGCGGCCCCGAAGTCGAGGTCGTCCGGGTGGGCGCCGACGGCCAGGACCCGGCGCCAGCCGTGGTGGGCCGCGAGCGCGGCGGGGGTGGTGAGCGTGGTGGTCACGAGCGGGTGTCCTCCGTGAACGTCACCTCGGTCGTCTGCTCCGCGCCGTCGCGGAGGTAGGTGACGTCCACCGAGTCTCCCACGCGGTGCTCGCGGACGACGGCGGTGAGGGACTCGGAGTCGATCACCGCGCGGTCGCCGACGGCGGTGATCACGTCGCCCTCCTTCAGCCCGGCCGCGTCGGCCGCCGACTCTCCCACGACCTGCTGGACGCGGGCGCCGTCGCTGAACACGGTCCGGGCGTTCTCGCTGCCGCCCTGCACCTCGGCGGGCTCCGGGGTGACGCTCACGCCGAGCATGGCATGCGTGGCCTTGCCGTGGTCGATCAGGTCCTGTGCGACCCGCTGGGCGTAGTCCACGGGGATGGCGAAGCCGACCCCGATGTTGCCCGCCTCGCTCGGGTCCTGGCCGGCCGAGGCGATCGCGACGTTCACGCCCACCAGGCGACCCTCGGCGTCGACGAGCGCGCCTCCGGAGTTGCCGGGGTTGATGGCCGCGTCGGTCTGCAGCACGTTGATGTACACCTCGCCCCGGGTGCCCTGCGGGGTGCCCGGCAGCTGGAAACGGTACTGATCGGTGCCGGAGGACGAGCCGGAGCTCTCGCCCTGCGGCTCGGGCGCCTCGGAGGACGCCACCGCGATGGTCCGGTCCAGGGTGGAGATGATCCCGTCGGTCACGGTGTTCGGCAGGCCCAGGGGGGCGCCGATGGCGACGGCCTCGTCCCCGACCTTCAAATCCCCGGACCGGCCGATCTGGATGGGGGTGAGGTCCGGGGCGTCGATCTTGATGACGGCCAGGTCGGACAGCGGGTCGGTGCCCACGACGGTGGCAGCGTAGACCTCCCCGTCCGAGGTGCGCACCGTCAGCTCGGCGTCGTTGGCCTGGCCGCCGAGGGTGACCACGTGGGTGTTCGTGAGGATGTGCCCCTCCGTGTCCAGGATCGACCCGGAACCGGAACCGGAGGCGGAGCTCGACGTCGCGGAGATGGTCACCACGGAGGGCAGCGCGGTCCTCGCGGCGTTCCCGACGGCGGTGTCCGCCACGGGCTGTCCCCCGGCCTCGGCCGAGGTGTCCGTCGCCTGCGAGGAGGAGGAGCTCGCGGCCTCGGACGCGGCCTCGCCGCCGTCCTCCGCGACCGCGCAACCGGAGAGCCCCACCATGAGCACGGCTGCGGCGAGCAGGCCCGCCCCGGCACGGGCGCGGGACTGGGGCCGGGGACGCGCGACGGTGCGGGCCGTCGGCACGGGGGGCTGGGTGGGGGCGGCGGTCTGGTCCACGGGGTCCTCGCTTCGGGTCGGGCCCCGGGCGGTCGACACAGACGCCCGTCGTCTTGCGGACGCGCGCCCCGGGGCACGTCCACGCTAGCGTGCATGACTGAACGCCGCCTAGAGGCCGAACGTCCGCTCCTCCCACGGTCCCGGCCGCGCCGGATCCCTGGTGCCCGATTCCCACGCCGCCCTACACTCAACCCCAGGATCCGGCGGGTCCGCCCGGTGCGGCGGCTCGCCTCCGCCGTCGAAGGAGACCCCGCATGACCGTGCCCACCCGCCCCGCCGATGTCGGCCGTCTGGCGCGCGCCGTGACCGCCGCGGGTCTGGGAGGCCTGGGCCTCCTGGTGGCGGCACCCGCCTCGCACGCCGTGACGGTGCCGCCGGGCGTGTACGTGGTGGACGAGGCCTTGAAGCTGATGTTCGGCATCACCGTGGTCGCGGTCCTCGCGCTGGGGGTGACCGTCGTCGCGCTTGTGCCGCACTTCGACGTCGCAAACCTCTTCGACATCGTCCCAAACGACGCGGCG
>NZ_RBLN01000185.1:0-4419 GCF_003989405.1 Micrococcus sp. HSID17227
TTCCACGGCCAGACCGGAGTCGTCCGCGACGGCGATCAGCCCGGTGTGCGCGGCCACGGCGCGGGCCTTCTTCAGCGCGTTCTGGGCGAACGTGACGCCGTCCTCGACGACGTCCGGGGCGCCCACGGCGCCCGCGTCCACCACCGCGGCCTCCACGTCGAGGCCGGGCACGGCGCCGGCGAGCAGCTGCCGCAGCTCGCGCACCTTGCCCGCGTTGTGCGTGGCGAGCACGATGCGGGCGCCCTCCGGCAGGCCCGCCGACGAGGAGGCGGGCGCGCTCACGCCCGGTCCTCCGTGGCGGCGGCCAGGGTCTCGGCCTGGATGCGGGCCAGCTCACCCGTGCCGATCAGGGCCAGGTCCAGCAGGGTGTCCAGCTCGGCGCGGGTGAACGGCGCGCCCTCGGCGGTGCCCTGCACCTCCACGAACTCCCCGGCCCCGGTGACGACCACGTTCATGTCCGTCTCCGCCTTCACGTCCTCCACGTACGGCAGGTCGAGGACGGGCACCCCGTCCACGATGCCCACGGACACCGCGGCGACGGAGTCCTTGAGGACGGCGGCGCCCTTGGCGAGGATCCCCTCGCGCCGCGCCCAGGCCACCGCCTCGGCGAGGGCGACGTAGGCGCCCGTGATGGCGGCGGTGCGGGTGCCGCCGTCGGCGTCGAGGACGTCGCAGTCCAGGACGATGGTGTTCTCCCCCAGGGCGGACAGGTCGATGACGGCGCGCAGGGACCGGCCGATCAGGCGGGAGATCTCGTGGGTGCGCCCGCCGATCCGGCCCTTGACGGACTCGCGCTGGCTGCGCTCGTTGGTGGCCCGCGGGAGCATCGCGTACTCGGCGGTGACCCAGCCGGTCCCCTCGCCCTTGAGCCAGCGCGGCACGCCCTCGGTGAAGGAGGCGGTGCACAGCACGCGGGTGTTCCCGAACTCGATCAGGGCCGAGCCCTCCGCCTGCCGGGACCAGCCCCGGGTGATGGTGATGGGGCGCAGCTCGTCGACGGCGCGGCCGTCCGGGCGGGGGGCGGTGGGGGCGGGAGAGCTCATGGCCTCCAGTCTAGGTGTTGTGGGTCATGAGGTTCTTGCCACGAGGCGCCGGCTGAGATGAGACGAGTGGGCCTCTCCCGCAGGATGGAAGTTCCTACACCACCGACCTGCCCGAGAAGACCCACTCATGACTCACGCTAACGCACCCCTGACCCCCACCGGCCGTCTCAGGATGGTCCACCGCCACCTGCACGACGGGATCCCGCAGGCACACGTGGCCGCCGAGTTCCGCGTCAGCCGCCCCACGGTGGCCACCTGGGTGGCCCGCTACCGCGCCGAGGGCGAGGCCGGGCTGCTCGACCGGCCCAGCCGTCCGCGCCGTTCACCTGCCCAGCTCGACCCCGAGGTGGTGGCTCAGATCCAGACCCTGCGTCGCAGGGAGAAGTGGTCGGCCCGCCGGATCCATCACCACCTCGTCTCCGAGGGCCACCGGGTGTGTCTTCGTACCGTGGGGCGATGGCTGCACCGACTCGGGATCTCCCGCCTACGGGACCTGACCCCAGCCGGAGAAGACCTCCGCCGGCAGCCGGCCCGGAGGATCACCGCGAGGGGACCGGGGCACATGGTGCACCTGGACGTGAAGAAGATCGGACGCATCCCCGACGGGGGCGGCTGGCGTGCTCACGGACGTGACAGTGAAGCAGGCCGTGCTTCCAAGCGTGGTGCAGGCCGGCGGGTCGGCTACACCTATCTGCACTCGGCGATCGACGGGTTCACCCGGCTGGCCTACACCGAAGCGTTGGAGGACGAGCGGGCGGCCACGACCGTGAGCTTCTACTGCCGGGCGCGGGCGTTCTTCGCCGCCCACGGCATCACCGTGGACCGGGTGATCACGGACAACGGAAACAACTACCGGGCCGTGGACTTCACCGCGAAGGTGGTCTCGCTCGGAGGCCGGCACCACCGGATCCGCCCCTACACCCCGCGCCATAACGGGAAGGTCGAACGGTACAACCGGCTGATGGTCGATGAGGTCCTCTACGCCCGCCCGTATACCTCAGAGCAAGCTCGGCGTGAGGCCCTGCAGGTGTGGGTGAACCACTACAACTACCATCGGCCTCATACCTCCTGCGGGGACGCCCCGCCAACCTCGTTGGCCCCGGCACGAGTCAACAACGTCATGACCTCTTACATCTAGGCACGCCCTCAGACGCCGTAGCTCAGCCCCGAGACGGCGACGGCCAGCGGGCCGTCGTACACCTCGCGGGCCTCCTGGACGGCGCGCTGCGGATCGTTCCACACCGGCAGGTGTGTGAGCAGCAGCTTCCGGGCCCCGGCCTGCGCCGCCGTCTCGCCGGCCCGTCGGCCGGTCAGGTGGACGCCGTCGATGCCGTCGTCCCGGCCCTCGTGGAAGGCGGCCTCGCACAGGAACACGTCCGCGTCCCGCGCGGCCTCGACGAGCCCCTCACATGCGTCGGTGTCCCCGGAGTAGGTGAGCACGCGGGTGGTGACGTCGCCGTCGTCGTCGACGCGGTCCACCTCGACCCGGATCGCGTAGGCCTCGTCGATGGGGTGGCACACGGGGACCGGGGTGAACCGGAACGGACCCAGCCGCTCGGTGCGGCCGGCAGTCCAGCACCGGAACTCGAAGTCCTGGTGCATCCCCGGCTGGGGGTCCATCCCGTACGCCTCGGCGACGCGGTCGGCGGTGCAGGCGGGTCCGTAGACGGGCAGCCGACCGCGGCCCCAGCCGGCCGGGTTCCAGCGGATGGCCACGTGCATCCCGCACAGGTCCATGAAGTGGTCCGGGTGCAGGTGGGAGAGCAGGATGCCGTCCAGGTCCTCGAGCTCGACGTAGCGCTGCAGCACGCCGAGGGCACCGTTGCCGAGGTCCAGCAGGATCCGCCACGTGCGCGGGGTGACGCCGTCCGCGGCCACACCCTCCGCGGTGAGGAGGTAGCACGAGGCGGGCGAGCCCGGGCCGGGGAAGGACCCGGACGCCCCGATGATGGTCAGCTTCACGTCACACCCTCCTGCTCGGCGCCCGGCCGGAGGAGGCCGTCGAGCGCGTCGGGACCGGCACGGCCGCGGGGCGGGGCGCGCCGATCGTCTCCAGGCGTCGCACGGACTCGACCTCGGGTCCGAGGAAGCGGCGCGCGAGGGCCTGGAAGTGGTCGGGGTCGCCGGTGGCGGCGAAGCGGTGGCGGGTGGCCTGGCCGGAGCCCGCGGCCGAGTGGGGGTGCTCGAGGCCGAGGCGGACCAGCTCCCGGTAGAGGTCCTTGGCGGTCTCCTCCGCGGAGGAGACGAGCGTGACGTCCTCCCCCATCACGAGCGAGAGGGCGCCGGTCAGCAGCGGGTAGTGGGTGCATCCCAGCACGAGGGTGTCCACGCCCGCCGCACGCAGCGGGGCCGTGTACTCCCGGGCGGTCTCCAGCAGTTCGGGGCCGGTGGTGATGCCGGCCTCCACGAACTCCACGAACCGCGGGCACGCGACCGAGGTGATCTCGAGGTGCGGGGCGGCCGAGAACGAGTCCTCGTAGGCGCGGGACCCGACGGTCGCCTCGGTGCCGATCACGCCGATCCGGCCCGTGCGGGTGGCGGCCACGGCGCGGCGCACGGCGGGCTGGATCACCTCGATCACGGGGATGCCGTGGCCTCCCGTGTAGCGCTCTCGGGCGTCGCGCAGCACGGCGGCCGACGCGGAGTTGCACGCGATCACGAGCGCCTTGACGCCGCGCGCGACGAGCTCGTCCATGATCGCCAGGGCGAGGGCCCGTACCTCGGCGATGGGCCGCGGGCCGTACGGCGAGTGCTCCGTGTCGCCCACGTAGAGGATGGACTCGTGGGGCAGCTGGTCCATGATCGCCCGGGCCACGGTCAGCCCGCCCACGCCCGAGTCGAACACGCCGATCGGCGCGGTGGCGTCCACGGCGGCGCGCTGGCCGCTCACTGCTCGCCCTCCGCGTCCCCGGCGCCCGGCGCGGACTCGTCCGAGCCCTCGGGCAGCTCGCTGAGCATCTCCGTCATGAGCGTCTCCAGCAGCCACGAGGTGAAGTTGTAGAGCAGGGCCATGGTGGACTCGACGTCCTCCGCGCTGCGCCAGTCGTCCACGGCGTGCACGCGGGCGGCGTCCTCCTCGGTCTCGACGCCCAGGCGGGCGGCGAGGACGAGGCGCACGTCGTTGAGCGCGCGGCCGAAGGCCGGCGCCTGGTCGTGCGGCACCTCCACGCGCGTCGAGCGCAGCAGCTCGAGTGCCAGGCGCGCGTCCGCGAGCTTCCCCTCGGACAGGGCGTCCTCGGTCAGGGCCCGGTGGGCGCCCTGTTCGGCGGCGCCGGCCTGGGGCATCGCATCCGGCAGGAGGCGTGCGACGGCCGGGTCGGTGGGGGCCGAGCGCTGCGGCTCCGGGTCCTGGCTCAGGTGCAGGCCGGAGACCAAC
>NZ_RBLN01000186.1:0-4507 GCF_003989405.1 Micrococcus sp. HSID17227
CCGGGCGGGCTGCTCGTGCTCGAGCGGGCCGCCCGGGACGCGGCGCCGCGCCGGCCGCGCGGCCTCGAGGAGGTCGAGGTGCGCGTCTACGGCGAGACCGCCCTGTACCTCTGGCAGGACGAGCGCTGACCCCGCCCACCCGCTTTCGTTCGGGAAACGGCGGCGTGTCGGCCTGCTTTCGTTCGGGAAACGGCGGCGTCTCGGCCCGTTCTCACCGGGGAGACGGGAGGGCGGAACGGACTGGGCTCAGCACGGAACCGCGAGCACGGCGGCCGCCGTTTCCCGAACGAAAATGCTCCGGGGGCCGCCGTTTCCCGAACGAAAGTGCTCCGGGGGCCGCCGTTTCGTCAACGAAAGCGTCGGGGGTCAGGCCGCGCGCAGCCGCGGGGCCGCCTCGGCCAGGCGGCGCATCGCCTCGTCGATCGCATCCGGGGACTTGCAGAACGCCAGCCGCAGCCACGACCGCAGGTGGCCTCCGTCCGGGCGGCAGAGCGCGCCCACGGGGATGCCCGTGACGCCGGCCTCACGCGTCCACCGCACCGCGGCCTCGGCCGCGTCCGTCACACCCCACGGGGCCAGGTCCACGACGACGAAGTAGCCCGCCGCCGGGACGACCGGGTCCAGGCCCGCCTCCCGCAGGCCCGCCACGAGCCGATCCCGGGCGTCGCGGTACCGCTCGCGCTGGCCGGCGAGGTGCCGTTCGGCGTCGTCGGTGGGCAGATAGGCACCCAGCGCGCGCTGGAAGGCGGGGCCGGAGGAGTAGGTGAGGAACTGCTTGACGGCGCGCGCGGCCCCGACGAGCTCGGCCGGGCCGGTCAGCCAGCCGACCTTCCAGCCGGTGACCGCGAACGCCTTGCCCGCGCTGGAGACCGTCAGGGCGATGTCCTCGGCGCCCGCGACCGAGCGCAGGCCGACATGCTCGCCCTCGTAGACGAGGTGGTCGTAGACCTCGTCCGCGAGGATCAGCACGCCCCGGGACCGGCACAGGGCCACGAGCTCCTCGAGCAGCTCCCGCGGATAGACCGCGCCCGTGGGGTTGTGCGGCGTGTTCACGATGAGCAGGCGCGTGCGGTCGGTCATCGCCGCGGCCACCCGTGCCGGGTCCGGCAGGAAGTCCGGCGCCTCCACCGGCACGCTCACGTGCCGGCCGCCGGCCAGGGCGATCGTGGCGGCGTGCGAGTCGTAGAACGGCTCGACCGTGACGACCTCGTCGCCCGGGCGCACGAACGCCAGGACCGTCGCGGCGATGCCCTCGGTGGCACCCGTGGTGATCATGACCTGCGTGGCGGGGTCCTCCGTCACGCCCCAGTGGCGCCGGCGGTGCTCTGCAACGGCCCGCCGCAGCGCGGGGTCGCCCGTGCCGGGGGCGTACTGGTTGGGGCCCGCCAGCACGGCGTCGGCCGCCAGCCGCAGCAGCGCGTCGGGGCCGTCGGCGTCGGGGAAGCCCTGGCCGAGGTTCACGGCCCCGTGCTCGACGGCGAGGCCCGTCATCGTCTCGAACACGGTGGGCACGGGGCCGGCGTCACCGAGCAGGCCCGCGGCCGCCGCCGTGCGACGCCACGGCGCGTCCACGTCGACGTCGTGCCGTGCTGCTCCGGGGGTGGGCTGGGTTCCGTCCATGGCCGCACTGTACCCATCGCCGCGGACCGCACACGGCGGCGCATGCCGCGTCCGTCACCACCGCGACGCGCCGGAGCCGGACCGGACGGGCGTCCGTCGCCGCTCGGCGCGGCCCCCGCTAGGCTGGCACCCATGCGTCGTGCCGTCTGCCCTGGTTCGTTCGATCCCCTCCACAAGGGGCACGTCGAGGTGATCGCGCGAGCCGCGAACCTCTTCGAGGAGGTGGTGGTCGCCGTGTCCTCCAACCCCGCCAAGACGTACCGCTTCAGCGTGGACGAGCGCATCGCCATGATCGAGGCGACGGTGTCCTCCCTCGCCGGTGTCGCGGTCCGGCCCATGGGCCCGGGCCTGTTGGCCGAGTTCTGCCGGCAGATCGGCGCGGACGCGATCGTCAAGGGGCTGCGCGGCGGCGCCGACCTCGAGTTCGAGGCCCCGATGGCCGCGATGAACCGCCATCTCACCGGGGTCGAGACGGTCTACCTCCCGGCCGACGCCCGGTACACCCACGTGTCCTCCTCGCTCATCAAGGAGGTCCACGGACTCGGCGGCGACGTCGCCGAGTTCGTCCCGGCCGCGGTCCTGCGCGGCCTCGACGGCGGGGCCTGACCCCGCCCGGCCCACCCGCGGGCCACCCTTCCGCTCGTCCCACCGCATCAACCGCAGGAGAACCGCCGATGACCGTCCCGCCCCCCTCCCGCCCCCGCACCCGCAAGGCCGTCATCCCGGCCGCCGGCCTGGGCACCCGCTTCCTGCCGGCCACCAAGGCCATGCCGAAGGAGATGCTGCCGGTGGTGGACCGGCCGGCCATCGAGTACGTGGTGACGGAGGCCCGGCGTGCGGGCCTCGCCGACGTGCTGATGATCACGGGCCGGAACAAGCGGGCCCTCGAGGACCACTTCGACCGCCATCCCGCGCTGGAGGCCGCGCTGGAGCGCAAGGGCGACGCCACGCGGCTCGCGCAGATCCACGAGTCGGACCTGGTGGGGGACATCCACTACGTCCGCCAGGGCGAGGCTCTCGGGCTCGGCCACGCGGTGAACTGCGCTCGCCGCCACGTCGGCGAGGAGCCGTTCGCGGTCCTGCTGGGCGATGACATCATCGGCGACGGCGAGGCGCTGCTCGAGCGCATGATCGACGTGCAGCAGCGCCTCGGCGGCTCCGTGATCGCCCTCATGGAGGTCCCGGAGGAGGCCGTCTCGGCCTACGGCGTGGCCGCGGTGCAGGCCGTGCCGGGGGAGGGCGACGACGTCGTCCGCGTCACCGACCTCGTGGAGAAGCCGGCCCGCGAGGACGCCCCCTCCACCCTCGCGATCATCGGCCGCTACGTGCTGGCCCCGCAGGTGTTCGACGTGCTGGACGAGACCCCGCCCGGCCGCGGCGGGGAGATCCAGCTCACCGATGCGCTGCAGAGGCTGGCCACGGAGGACGGCGAGGGCCGCGGCGTGCACGCCGTCGTCTTCGACGGCCGCCGCTACGACACGGGGGACAAGCTCGGCTACCTGCAGGCGGTCATCGAGTTCGGGACGCGGCACGAGGACCTCGGGGCCGACCTGCGCGCCTGGCTCCAGGAGTTCACCGCCGGGCTCTGAGCCGGGCCGGCGACGCGCGGGCCGCCGCCGGCTTTGGCCGAGGCGGACCCACCCGGTAGGATGGGCTGTCGGTCCGTCGTGGCTGGACCCGTGTCCAGGCCGCATCGCACCCCCGCAGAGGGCGTGCGGACGGGCCGTGTACCCCCGCCGTCCCACCCGCCGAGAGGAGCGACCATGGACAGCATCCAGCACCACGGCGCCGACTCGCCGTGGGTGATCCCCGTGCGCGATCTGACGCGCGGGGCCGGAGTCCAGCGCGAGCTGACGGCCGAGTGGCCCGCCCCTGCGGGCGTCTCCACGCCGCTGCTGGGGATCCCCGAGGGGGACCCCGTCGAACTGGACCTGCGTCTGGAGTCGGTGCATGAGGGCGTCCTCGTCACCGGCACCGCGGACGCGACCCTGAAGGGCGAGTGCGGCCGTTGCCTGCGCCCGCTGCACGAGGGGATCACCGTGGACCTGCAGGAGCTGTACCTCACCGGCACGTCCGAGGACGACGCCGGCGAGCAGCCGCTCGTGGTGCGCGAGACCGTGGACCTGGAACCCGTGTTCCGGGACGCCGTGGTCATCGCCCTCCCGTTCCAGCCGCTGTGCCGGCCGGACTGTGAGGGCCTGTGCGCCGACTGCGGCATCCGCCTCGAGGACGCGCCCGAGGGGCACGCCCACGAGCGCGTGGACCCGCGCTGGGCCGCCCTGGCCCACCTCGCGGGCACCTCAGAGACCTCCATCACCGAGACAGAAGAGAGATAGTCGTGGCAGTCCCGAAGCGGAAGATGTCCCGTGCCAACACCCGTGCCCGCCGGTCGCAGTGGAAGGCCACCGCGCCCGCCCTGGTGAAGTCCGTCGAGAACGGTCGCGTCTCGTACCGCCTGCCCCACCAGGCCGAGCTGAAGACCGACGCCGCCGGCACCCCCCTGTTCTTCGAGTACAAGGGCCGCAAGGTCGCCGACGCCTGAGATGGCGTCCCCATCGGCTCGCCGCGGGCCTGAGCCCGCGCCCGAGCCAGAAGAGCTGTTCGAGCGTCTCGGCGTGCACATCACCGCCGGGACGCTCGAACGCGCTCTGACGCACCGCTCGTTCGCCTACGAGCAGGGCGGGCTGCCCACCAACGAGCGCCTCGAGTTCCTCGGGGACTCGGTGCTGGGCTACGTGGTCACCGACCACATCTTCACGGTGTACCCGGACCTGGCCGAGGGCGACCTCGCGCGCCGCCGGGCCGCCGTCGTGTCCACGCGTGCCCTGGCGAAGGTGGCGCGCCGGATCGGCATCGGCCCGTTCGTGCGCCTGGGCACGGGGGAGCG
>NZ_RBLN01000187.1:0-4253 GCF_003989405.1 Micrococcus sp. HSID17227
CGCGAGGCCGCCGCGGCCACTTCCTGCGGGTCTTCGCCGCCGGCGAAGTGCGTGAGCTCCTGCGGCTCCGAGAGGCGGGGCCGGTGCGGGCGCAGGACGCCCGAGGCGCTCGAGCTGGCGCCGCGGCCGGCGGGCAGGCGGTGACGTGCCATGGGCGGGGCTCCCTTCGAGGGCGCATCGGGGTGAGGATGTGGTCGCCGGAGGCGGCGGCCCCGTCCACGGTAGTGCCCCGCACGCCTGGGCTACCATTGGAGGGCACCCGCGAGGGTCGCCGTCGTCGGCCGCACGCCGTCGTCGTCGGCCGCGGGTGAGGGCCTTTAGCTCAGCTGGCAGAGCATCGGACTTTTAATCCGCCGGTCGCGGGTTCGATCCCCGCAGGGCCCACCGGAAAGCGGCCCCTGACCGGGCATGACGCCCGGTCAGGGGCCCCTCCCTAGGATGGAGCCATGAGCCCCACGCCCACACCCGTCACCGAGACGATCAGTTCCGGCCACAGCGTGGTGTGGTCGCGCCCGCCGGAGGAGCGCGCGGGCACGGACCTGGTCCTCGTGTTCCACGGGTACGGCTCCAACGAGGTCCGCGCGGCGCGCCGCCACTTCCCGATGCTCCCGGAGCGGTGCACCGGCCTGGCGGTGCGCGGCGGCTTCGAGATCGACGAGACGGCCTCCGAGAGCCCGGGCGACCCCGGCGCGCACGGCTGGTTCCTGCTCGACCTGCTGCTGCAGTCCGACTTCGCCCAGGTGCTCGCCGCCGCCCACCGCGTGTTCGACGTGCTCTCCGCCGAGGAGGTCGTGGCGGCCGGCTTCCGCACGGTCTCGGTGCTCGGCTTCTCCCAGGGCATGGCCATGGCGACGACGGTCCTGCGTCTGCGTCCCGAGGCGTTCGCCTGCGGTGTGGGCCTGAGCGGCTTCGCCGTCGACAACGAGCTGCTGGCCATGCTCGACTCCCCGGCCGAGGGACCGGGCCCGCGCCCGTTCTTCTGGGGCCGGGACGCCGAGGATCCCGTGATCCATCCGGACGCCGTCGCCCACACCCGCGCGTGGGCCGAGGAGCACACCCGCCTGACCGTGCGCACCTACCCCGGGATCCTGCACGGGACCGGCCCCGACGAGGTCCGTGACGTGCGCATCTTCCTCGAGCATTCCCTGCGCGCGGCGACGCCCGGGTCCTGACCGCGGGGATCGCGCGCCGATACTCTGGCGCGCATGGCAAAGAACTCGACGATCGGCCGGTACGCGTCCGGGAAGGTGAAGGACTTCGGGCTGAAGTCGGCACTCGATGAGAACGGCGAGCCCACGGAGGGCTTCGAGAAGGCCCTCTCCACGGTGTTGGCGGTCCAGCGCCCCCTGGTCCTGAAGAACATCCAGCGCATGGCGGCGAAGCACCCGGGGGAGAGCCCGGAGCGTCTCGCCGAGCGGCTGGGGCAGCAGTACCTGACCACCGTCACGGGGGCCGGCGCCGCCGTGGGCGGCACCGCGATCGTCCCCGGCATCGGCACCGTGGCTGCTCTCGGCCTGTCCGGTGCCGCGGTCGTCGGCTTCCTGGAGGCCACCGCCCTCTACGCGCAGTCCCTCGCCGAGCTGCACGGCATCACCACGCAGGACCCGCAGCGCGCCCAGGCCCTCGTCATGGCCCTCATGCTCGGCGACGACGCCAAGGAGCTGCTCCGCGAGGCCGCCGCCAAGGCCGGCCGTCCCTACGACCCGCAGTCCAGCCTCAACGCGCTCGCGGGCACCGCCTCCGGCACCGGCATCAGCGCGTTCGTGGTGAATCGCCTCAAGAGGACGTTCATGCGCAAGATGCTCCTGCGGCAGGGCGCCGGCTTCGTGGGCCGCGCCGTGCCGTTCGGCGTGGGCGCCGTGATCGGCGGTGTGGGCAACCGCGCCATGGGCAAGGCCGTGATGGAGAACGCCAAGGAGCTCTTCGGCCCCCTGCCGATGGTGATCCCCGGCGAGATCCGTGAGGGCGCCGCGCGGGAGCGCGCCGAGGGGGAGCCGGAGGGCACCAAGGACGACGGCGGCGTCCTCGGCGCGATCCGTCGCGCCCTGCCCGGCGGCAAGGACGAGAAGGACAACAGGCAGAAGAAGGGCAACCCCGCCGCCTGACGGCCCCGCCCCCGCGCTTTCGAACGTGAGAGAGGCCCTCTCTCACGTTCGAAAGCGCCCATTCGCCCCATTTCACGTTCGAAAGTGCGGGGCTGGAGCCGCGGCTCAGAGGAGCAGCGTGGCCACCCCGTGGATCGCCAGGCCCGCGAGCGCGCCGACGATCGAGCCGTTGATGCGGATGAACTGCAGGTCCTTGCCCACGAACAGCTCGAGGGTGCGCGCGGTCTGCTCGCCGTCCCAGCGGGCGACCGTCTCCTCGATCACCCCGGTGAGCGCCGGGCCGTAGGAGCTCAGCGCATACGCCGCGGCGCGGCGGGCGTGGCCGTCCACGCGGTCGCGCAGCTCGGGGTCCTCCTGCAGGCGGGCGCCGAGGTCGCGCAGGGCGGCCACGAGCGCGCGATGCAGGTCGGAGGACGGGTCCTCGAGCGCGTCCAGGAGCGAGTCCCGCAGGGAGACCCAGGCCCGCCCGGCCCACGCGCGCAGCCGTTCGTCCGCGAACAGGTTCCGCTTGAACCGCTCCACCGAGGCGCGGGTGGCGGGCTCGTTCCGCATCTCGTCGGCGAGGCGGTCGAGCCAGTCGTCGACGGCGCGGCGGGCCTCGTGCTGCCGGTCGCGGCGGATGCCGGCGAGATACTTGAGGGTCTCGGCGTGCAGTCGCTCGGCGAGGAGGCGGTCCACGAGGTCCGGGCTCCACTCGGGGGAGCGACGGCGCACCGTCTCGACGAACAGCTCGGGGTGGGCGGCCACCCAGTCCCCGGTGTGGGCGACCACGAGGTCCACCACGCGCTCGTGGTGCCGTCCGGCCACCACGTCCTCCAGCACGCCTGCGAGCGTGGGGGACCAGTCCGGGGCCACCATGTGGCGTTCCATCAGCTGGCGCAGCAGCTCCTGGACGGCGTCGTCGTCGGCCGCGGCCATGGCGCCCCGGGCCGCCGTCGCGATCTCCCGGGCGGTGCGAGCCGCGTTCTCCTCACGGCGCAGCCAGCCGCCGGCGGCCTCGGCCACCTTCAGTCCGTCGACCTTCTCGTGGGCGACCTCCGAGTCCAGGAAGTTCTCCTGCACGAACTCGGTCAGCGCGGCGCCGAGCTGGTCCTTCTTCCGCGGGATCAGGGCGGTGTGCGGCACGGGCACACCCATCGGGTGGCGGAACAGCGCCGTGACCGCGAACCAGTCCGCCAGTGCGCCGACCATGCCGCCCTCCGCGGCGGCGCGCACGTAGCCCCACACCGGGTGGGCGTCCTGCAACGGGAACGCGACCACGAACACCACGGCCAGCAGGATGAGCAGCCCCAGGGCGACGGCCTTCATGCGCCGCAGGCCCGCCGCGCGTTCGAGGGCGCCGGCGCTGAGCAGCTGCTGGGCGGGGTCGGGGGAGAAGGACACGGCAGGCTCCTGATCGCGTGCACCGAATGGTCCCCACCAGTTAACCAGCCGGGCACCCTGCGGTGACGTGGTCGGCACACGCGCTCCCTAGCCTGGCGGCGTGCCCGCCCTCGTGATCGCCCACCGCGGTGCCTCCGTCGCCTTCCCCGAACACACCCGCGCCGCCATGCTCCACGCCCTCGCCGTGGGCGCGGACGGTCTCGAATGCGACGTCCAGCTCACGCGGGACCGCGAGGTCGTCTGCTGGCACGACCCCACCGTGGACCGCACCTCGGACGGGCGCGGCGCCGTCGCGGACCACACGCTCGAGCGTCTGCGCGGCCTCGACGTCGTCTCGTGGCACGCCCGGCGCCCGGGGGCCGAGCCCACCACGACGACGACGCCGCCCGCCGCGTACGGCGGCGCGGGGGAGCAGGTGCTCACCCTGGCCGACCTCCTGGCGATCGCGACGGCCGCGGACCGGCCGCTGCGCCTGGCCGTGGAGCTCAAGCATCCCTCCCCGTTCGGGCATGAGCTCGAGGAGCGGGTGCTGCGGGAGCTGCTGCGGGCCGGCTGGGATCCGGAGACCGGCCGGGTGGGTCAGGTGCAGGTGTCCCTCATGAGCTTCCATCCGGACGCGCTGCGCCACGTGGCTCCGCTGGCCGGCACGGACCCCCTCTGCCCCCTGATGGACCTCATGCCGACGGAGCTGCCGACCCGGCTCGCGCGGGGGCCGCTGAGCCGGGCGGCGGTGCGTGCGGCGGCGCGTCAGTCGCTGGCGGGGTC
>NZ_RBLN01000188.1:0-4631 GCF_003989405.1 Micrococcus sp. HSID17227
ACAAGGACCGTCTCGTCCCCGCGCTGGACCTCGCCCTGGACTCGTGGGACACCCGCATCCCCACGGGCAAGCTCAACGCGTTCCTCGGCGAGCTCGTGGCGGCCCACCCGCACCCGCTGCGCGGCGGCAAGCAGCCCCGCATCCTGTTCGCGACCCAGGTCTCGAGCCGGCCGCCCAAGTTCGTGCTGTTCACCACCGGGTTCCTGGACCCCGGCTACCGCCGGTTCATCGTGCGCCGCCTGCGCGAGACGTTCGGGTTCGAGGGCACGCCCCTCGAGATCGGGATGCGCGTGCGCGAGAAGCGCGGTCGCCGCCGCTGATCCGGCTCTGCCCCGACGACGTCCCTCGGCCTGCCGTGCCGGGGGACGTCGTCGTCCCGGCAAGCTCCCACCGTTCGTCCACCTTCGCCTCGTAGCCTGAGGGCATGAGCCTCATCCGACGTCGCCCCGCCGCCCTGTCCCTGGCCACCCTGGCCGCGCTCGCGCTGGCCGCATCCGGCTGCGCGGTCGACGACGGCGAGACCCGGGCCGCGCTGCAGAGCGCGGAGGACCGGCTCGCCCAGGCCGAGGACCGGATCAGCGAGCTGGAGGCGGACGCCTCGGACCGCGTGGACCTGGGGCAGCTGCGCCAGGAGGCCGAGGGCGCCCTCGCAGAGGCGGACCAGCGCGCCGCCGAGGTCGTCGAGGACCTGACGCGATCCCTGCCCTCCGGTTCGGACATCGTCGACGTCGAGGCGCTCCGGGAGGACGGAAAGGTGGTCATCGAGTACGGCCAGTCTTTGCTCGATGCCGATCCCCAGGTCCTCGAGGACACGATGCGGGAGGCGGCGGAGCGGGCGCGCAACGCCATCCCGGACCTGAAGGATGTCGAATTCCGCGTGGGGCACCGGACCTTCACGTACTGATCCTGCGACGGGGATCCGTGAGCCCCCCGACACGCCTCTTCGACCCGCCCGGAACGGCGGATCGGAGCGGCTCGACGTGTTACGCTTCACCCGTGCACGACTGCACCCTCAGTCATGAGAGGGTTCGTGCAGACCGCCAGGCCCACCGGTACGCCGGGGCCGCGGTCGCTGGGGGACTCTCGGTCGGGTGGCCCTCGGTCAAGGGATGAGGGGTTCACGTCTGTGAAGAGGACGTGGGCCCCTTGTTCACGTTTTGGGGGGTGTCGCGCGGTTTGCCCCTGACAACGACGACCTGGCAGGCCCGCTTCCGATTCGCGCCCGGCGGTGCCGGTGGGGTATGCTCATCGGGTGCCGAAGCGCGGATGACCGCGATTCGCCACGGGCTATGGCGCAGCTTGGTAGCGCGCTTGACTGGGGGTCAAGAGGTCGTGGGTTCAAATCCCGCTAGCCCGACCACGTTCCCACGGGTCAGAGTCCGCATCTGACGAGGGAAAATGGAATGAGGCCCAGGTACTCCCTCGAGGGGAGCGCCTGGGCCTCTTTCCGTGCCTGACATATTCCTTAGCACAAACTGATCGAGACAGACCCTACGGTTCGGCGTTCGGCTCGACTTATATCCCCGGGAATTCAGAACTTCCTCAGTGGCCGAGCGGCTCGATCCAAAATCGATCTCGTCGGTGACCAGAGCGTTGGCCCTGAAGCCCCCTGGGTCTGATGGAGACTCGCGCTATTTGATTCCGACCAGCTGTTCGCGGCCGGCTTCGACAGCATAGAACGTGTCCTCGAACTCGGCGGGTGGGACGTCGCCGAGGTAGCCGTGGAGGCGTTGCGTGTTGTGCCAGGACACCCACCCGAGGGTCGCGAGCTCGAGGTCCTCGACCGTCCGCCAGGGACCTGGCCGTGCGGGTCCGCGGACGTGCTCGGCCTTGTAATAGCCGTTCACGGTCTCGGCCAGGGCGTTGTCATAGCTGTCCCCGACGGTCCCGATCGACGGTGTCGCTCCGATCTCGGCGAGGCGTTCGCCGTAGCGAATGGAGGTGAATTGAGACCCCGCGTCGCTGTGGCAGCGCAGGTCCTCGTGGCGAGCGCCGCGGGACCAGCGGGCCATCTCGATCGCGTCGAGGACCATCTCGGTGCGCATGTGTGACGCGCACCGCCACCCGACGATCATCCGGGAGAACGCGTCGACGATGAAGCAGACGTACGCGACGCCGGCCCACGTCGGCACGAACGCCAGGTCGGTGACCCAGAGCCGGTTCGGGGCAGGCGCGGTGAACTCCCGCTTCACGAGGTCCGGGTGCCGCGCCGCGGTCGGATCTGGCCGGGTCGTCTTCACCCGCTTCGACCTGGTCGCGCCCTTAATCCCTGCGGCGCGCATGAGCCGGCCCGTCTGATCTCGGCCGATGTCGATCCCGGCGCGACGCGCGGTCTTCCAGAGCTTTCTGACCCCGTAGACGCGGTAGTTCGTCTCCTAGAGCTCGACCAGCTGCGGGATCAGCTCCTCGTCCCGCACCGCGCGAGCCGAGGGGGCGCGGGTCTTGGCGGCGTAGTAGCTGCTCGGAGCCACCTGCAGCAGCCTGCAGATGAGCTCGACTCCGAGCCGGCGAGCGTCGACCAGGTCATCCTTGTTCGCGTCGATGAACGCGACTACTTCCGGTAGTGGCGGTCGAGCTCCGCCCCGAAGAAAGACGCAGCACGCTTGAGGACCTCGTTGGCCCGCCGCAACTCCCGGACTTCCTGCTCCAGTTCACGCACCCGCCGCGCCTCAGCGCTGCTCACGCCAGAGGTGACGCCGTCGTCGATGTCGGCTTGCTTGACCCACATCCGCACGGACTCGACCCCGTACCCGAGCTGCGTCGCGACCCGATTGACGGTCCCATGCTCGGTCCCCAGCTCGGCACGCAGCGTCCTCACCATCCGGACCGCCGCGGCCTTCTCCTCCGGCGAATACCGACGCGTCGTCGGCTTCCCCGCTGTCTGCTCTTTCGGCATAACTCCATCCTCGTTTCCAAGGTCAGGAGTCTCCAACAAACCCAGGGCGCTTCAATCGGTCAGGAAGGCAGCAAGAGCACCTTGATGTCGTAGTCGAGCTTGCAGAGATAGAAGATCAACTCGACGACGGGACGGTGACTATCCCAGCGGGGCTGTGAGGGGCCGATCTCGCAGAACCTTGCGGCAAACTCAACCTTCTCGCGCGCGGCCGGGATCGATGCGCGGAAGGCCGCTTCATCCCATTGCTCTTCGCTCATACTCCCGACCGTAGCGGTGAGTACCGACACGGCCGTGGGAGCTCTCAGCCCCAGAAGATCGGATCCTGGTGGCTGCCGATGTAGTCGAGCAGACTCTGGACGTTCTTCGTCGGGCGCCTCTTCGTGTACTCGTGGAACTTCATGTGCCGGTCACGCCAGTAGATGCTCCACTGGCCGGTCTTGACGGTGTATCGCAGGCGCGCGACCGGGAACCGCGTCCAGTCGCCCTGCCCGTCCCACGGCGGCCGCGTCTCGATGATCGTGACGTGCCGGTCGGCGATCTCGGCTTCTACTCTCACCTGATCCCACAGGTGCTCGGGCACGCGTTCACGGCACCAGCGGCCGATGCGCAGCAGGTCGGTCTCGGGCATAGCCATGGTCAAGTCCTTTTGAGTGGTGTATCGAGGCTTTGTCGGGTTCCTCGTGGTCGGGTGGGTTGTCAGGCGGCGAGTGCCGCGTGGCCGGGGTCGTCGGTCATGGTGTCGCTGACCTGTAGGGCGGCTTGTTCAGCCGCGGCTTTCGCGGCTGCTTCGGCGAGCATCGTGTCGGTCGCGGTCAGCAATTCCAGGCTCATGTAGCGCCGTGATTCGGTCCATTCGTCGTGCTGCTCGGCCAGCACCGCGCCGAGGAGTCTAATCACCGCGACTCGGCTGGGGAAGATGCCGACGACGTCGGTGCGTCTCCGGATCTCCTTGTTGAGCCGTTCGTTCGGGTTGTTCGACCAGATCTTCTTCCACACCTCCTTCGGGAACTTCGTGAACGTGAGCACCTCATCGCGGGCGCCCTCGAGGTGCTCGGCAGCGGCCGGCAGATGGGTGGCCAGGCTGTCGATCATGTGCTCGTACTGGGCGATCACCGCCTCGACGTCGGGCTGGGTGTAGACGCTGTGCAGCAGCGCTTTCACCGCGGGCCACTGCGACTTCGGGCACACCGCCATCAGGTTGGCCGCGTAGTGGGTGCGGCAGCGCTGCCACTGCGCCGTCCCGAACACCGCCCCGGCCGCTTCGACCAGCCCGGCATGGGCATCGGAGGTGATCAGCTCCACCCCCGACAGGCCGCGGGCAGCCAGATCACGGAAGAACCCGAGCCACCCCTCCCTGGTCTCCGCGGTGCCCAGTTGCAGGCCGAGGATCTCGCGGTAGCCGTCGTTGTTGATGCCGGTGGCGACCATGGCGGCGACCTTGACGACCCGGCCGTGTTCACGCACTTTGAGCACGAGCGCGTCGGCGGCGACAAACCGATACGGCCCAGCATCGAGCGGCCGGGTGCGGAACGCTTCGACCTGCGCATCCAGGTCTTTACTCATCTCTGAGACCTGCGATTTCGACAGGCCCGTGATGCCGAGAGTCTGTGAGCCGCCCCCTTCATTCGGTCCGGACGTTCTGTGAGTCGTCGGTTTCCATTTGATGGGTGCACTGCCGAGCGTACTCGGCTGGGGTTAGGTAGCCGAGCGAGGAGTGCCGGCGGTGGTGGTTGTA
>NZ_RBLN01000189.1:0-4474 GCF_003989405.1 Micrococcus sp. HSID17227
GGAGACGCTGCTCGCCGGGCAGACGTCCGCGGCGGGGACACCGCAGGACGAGGCCCCGGCGGTGCTGTCCTCGTCGGCGGGCGTGCTGCGCCTGGCCGCGGTCGTCACCCAGACCACCGCGGCCCGGCTCGAGCTCGAGTCGATCACGGACCTCAACGGCCGGTGCGAGTCGCTCACCGCCGTCGCGCCCCCGCCCCTGACCGCCGCGGCGGATCCGGACGCGGCCACGGCCCTGCGCGCCCGCCTGGACCGGCTCGCCGGCTGTCGACCCGAGACCTGGCTGGCCGACACCGAGGACCCGAGCGCCGCCGTCGTCGCGGATGAGGCCCAGGTCGCGCTGCTGACCCGCACGGATCCGGAGATCGACGCGAACTCGCTCGTCCCGCTCGAGGACGACGGCCGCGTGCTCCCCGAGGGGCGGCTGACCGCCGTCGGCTCCGCCGCGACGCTGGACGACGACGCCGAACGGCGCATCGCCGAGGTGATGTCCGCCCTCGACGGCGACGGCCTGCGGGAGCTCGAACGGCTCACCACGGGCGACGACCCGCTTCCGGCCGCCGAGGCCGCGCAGTACTGGCTGGTGGACCATGGCCTGGAGGACGCGCCCGAGGACTGGTTCGTGCCCCGCGGCTCCTGGTTCTGAGCTCGCACGGGGGAGGGGTGCCGGCCCGCGTCGCACGAGCGCGACTGTGATGCACACCGCCCGGGGGTGCCATGATGGGGGCATGCCGACCCCGCATCCCCGCCAGATCCGCCAGTCCGCCAAGCTGCTGAACGTCCGCTACGACGTGCGCGGCCCCATCCTGGAGGAGGCGCAGCGGATGGAGGCCGCGGGCCACCGGATCATGAAGCTGAACATCGGCAACCCGGCCCCGTTCGGCTTCGAGGCGCCGGACGCCGTCCTGGCGGCGATGCACCAGCACCTGCCGCACGCGCAGGGCTACTCGGACTCCAAGGGCATCTACTCGGCGCGCATCGCCGTCTCGCAGTACTACGAGTCCCGGGGCATCCGGGACATCGGCGTGGACGACGTGTTCATCGGCAACGGCGTGTCCGAGATGATCACCATGGTCTTGCAGGCCCTGGTCGACGACGGCGACGAGATCCTCGTCCCCTCGCCCGACTACCCGCTGTGGACCGGCGCCACCACCCTGGCCGGGGGCCGAGCGGTGCACTACCGCTGCGTCGAGGAGGAGGGCTGGGAGCCCGACCTCGAGCACATCGAGTCCCTCGTCACGGAGCGCACCAAGGGCATCGTCCTGATCAACCCGAACAACCCCACTGGCGCGGTCTACTCCCGCGCCGTGCTGCAGGGCATCGTGGACGTCGCCCGCCGCCACAACCTCGTCCTCATGGCGGACGAGATCTACGAGAAGATCACCTACGACGGCGCCCGCCACATCAACGCCGCCGGCCTGTCCGACGACGTGCTCACCCTGACGTTCTCCGGCCTGTCCAAGGCATACCGGGTGGCGGGCTACCGCTCCGGCTGGGTGGCCGTGTCCGGGCCGAAGCACCGGGCCGCCGACTTCCTCGAGGGCCTGACCCTGCTGGCCAACATGCGGATGTGCGCCAACGTGCCCGCGCAGCACGCCATCCAGGTGGCACTGGGCGGCTACCAGTCCATCGACGACCTCGTCCTGCCCGGCGGTCGGCTGCTCGAGCAGCGCAACCTCGCCCAGGACCGCCTGAACGCCATCCCCGGCGTGTCCGTGCAGCCGGCCCACGGCGCCCTCTACCTGTTCCCGCGGCTGGACCCGGAGGTCTACGCGATCGACGACGACGAGGCGTTCGTCATCGAGCTGCTGCGGGCGAAGAAGATCCTCGTCTCGCACGGCGGGGCATTCAACTACCCGTACACCGACCACTTCCGGCTCGTCACGCTGCCCAGCGTGAAGGACCTGGACGTGGCCCTGGACCGCCTCGAGGACTTCCTCGAGGACTGGAGGGAGCGCCATGGCTGACACCCCGGCCGCCGAGGCGGGCGGACCCGCCCGCCCCACCGACGACGGCGTCTTCGGCGCCCCCGCCCGGGAGCTGTTCGCCGCCCGCCGCGGGGACGAGGTCCGGGGCCCGGCCGACGTCGACGCCGCCGCGACGCCCGGCTACGGCGGGGACAAGGCGAAGGGCAAGAAGGACCTGGCCGCGCGCGGCCGGGCGCTCGCCGACCTGCAGGAGCTGCTGTTCGCCCAGTCGGTGCGCGACGCGCCCGTGGGGGAGGTGCCGTCCCTGCTGGTGGTCCTGCAGGGCATGGACACCGCCGGCAAGGGCGGGATCATACGCCACGTGATCGGGGCGATGGATCCGCTGGGCGTCCACGTGCACGCGTTCAAGGCGCCGACCCCGGAGGAGCGCGCCCACGACTTCCTGTGGCGCATCCGACCGCACCTCCCGCGGCCCGGCCTGGTCTCCGTGTTCGACCGGTCGCACTACGAGGATGTGCTCGTGCACCGCGTGCGCGGGCTCTCCCCTCTGGCCGAGGTGGAGGAGCGCTACGGGGCCATCCGCGAGTTCGAGGCGGCCGTGCGCGCCGCGGGGACACGGATCGTCAAGGTGATGCTGCGGATCTCGCCGGAGGAGCAGGCCAAGCGCCTGCTGGCCCGCCTGGACGACCCCACGAAGCACTGGAAGTTCAGCGAGAGCGATCTCGATGACCGCGCGTACTGGGACCAGTACATGGACGCGTACCGGATCGCGATCGAGCGGACGGACACCGAGGACGCGCCGTGGTTCATCGTGCCGGCGGACCGCAAGTGGTTCGCGCGGCTGGCGGTGCAGCAGCTGATCATCGAGACCCTGCAGGGGATGGGGCTGGACTGGCCGAAGGCCGACTTCGACGTCGCGGCCGCCCGCCGTCGCCTGCTGGCGGGCTGAGCGCCGCCGTCGTCGCGATGGGCGGGCAGTGGTGGCCGGACCTTGCCGAGCACGGGGCCGCGGTGAGTCGATGTACGGACACCGGGCGCCGCAGAGGCGCTCCGGATCCGATCCGAAAGGTGGACCCATGACTGAGAACGCCAACCAGAATGCCCCGCTGACCGGCAAGACCGTCGCGTTCCTCGCGACCAACGGCGTCGAGCAGGTCGAGCTGACCTCCCCGTGGGAGGCCGTGATCGCCGCCGGCGCGACCCCCGTGCTCGTCTCGCCGGAGTCCGGCACCATCACCGCGATGCAGTCCGACTGGGATCACGGCGAGTCCTTCGACGTGAACACGACGGTGAAGGACGCCAAGGCCGAGGACTTCGACGGCCTCGTGATGCCGGGCGGCACCCTGAACGCGGACGCCATGCGCATCGACAAGGACGCCCAGGCGTTCGTGCGTGCCTTCTTCGAGCAGCACAAGCCGGTGGCGGCCATCTGCCACGCCCCGTGGACCCTGATCGAGGCCGGCGTCGTGGAGGGCCGCCGCCTGACCAGCTACCCGTCCCTGAAGACTGACCTGAAGAACGCGGGCGCCCAGTGGGTGGACGATGAGGTCGTCGTGGACAACGGGCTGACCACCTCGCGCTCCCCGGACGACCTCGACGCCTTCAACGCCAAGGTCGTGGAGGAGATGAGCGAGGGCAAGCACGAGGACCAGACCGCCTGACCGACGTCGGGCGCGAGTCGCGTGGGGGCGGGGGCCGATGGCCCCCGCCCCCGCCGTTTCCCGAACGAAAGCGGGGCGGAGGCCGCCGTTTCCCGAACGAAAGCGGGGCGGGGGCGTGGTCAGCCGGCGTCGGGGGCGGCCTCGCCGCGCACCTGGTCGAGGCGGGCGCGGGCGCCGTCGAGCCAGGCCTGGCAGCGGTCGGCCAGCGCCTCCCCGCGTTCCCACAGGGCCAGGGACTCCTCGAGGCCGGCGCCACCGGCCTCCAGCCTCCCCACGGTCTCCATCAGCTCGGCGCGCGCCTGCTCGTAGCTCATCCGGGCCACGTCCGAGACGTCCGCGGAGGTGAAGCCCTCCACGCCGCTGGGGCGGCCCGGGTCCTGCGTCTGCTCCATGCCCTGTTCACTCATGCCTGTCGTGTCCTCTCGTGGGATGGGGTCGGGGTGGGCCGATGCGTCGCGACGACGTCCGCGGTGATCCGTCCGACCGCCACGAGGATGTCGAGCCGGTCGTCCGGGGCGACCTGGTCCGCGTCGCGCACGACCTGTCCGGCGTGCTGGACCACGGCGTAGCCGCGGTCCAGGGTGCGCTGCGGGGACAGGGCGCGGACGCGGGCGCGCAGCTGCGTGAGTGCGTCCTCCTCGCGGACGAGCCGGTGGCCCAGGGCGGACCGGCCGCGCTCGCGCCACCGGTCCGTCTCCTCCTGCCGGGTGTCCACCATCACGTGCGGACGGGCCAGTACGGGCCGGGAGCGCAGGGCCGCGAGCCCCTCCCAGCCTCGGCGTTCACCCTGACCTAGGGCGTGTCTGAGAATAGATGCACGAGTCAGCTGAGACCCTGGGGACATGTCCCGGTTCCAGATGCTCTCCGACGCACAATGGGAGTTGATCG
>NZ_RBLN01000190.1:0-4154 GCF_003989405.1 Micrococcus sp. HSID17227
TCCAGCGCCGCTTCGAGGTCGGGCAGGGCGGCCGCGAACGTCAGGCCAGCGCCGAGGCGGCCGAGGGCGGCGGCGAGGGCGGAGGGGACGGAGACGGGATCGACGGGGGTGGGCATCGGGACCCATTGTGCCCGCCTCCGCCACGCTGTCCCGGGACCGTCCCACTGACTAGGCTGTGACCCATGACCACACCCGTCCAGGAGCACCTCGATCGCCTCACGTCGGCCCACGCGGGCGAGGGGGAGGTCCCGGACGGGCTGGGCGTCGCGATGCTCCTGGTGGACGGGCACCGCTACGTCTCCGGATCCATGACGCCCGTGCCGCTCGCCACGCTCGCCTCTCCCCTGTTCCACGCGCAGGCCCTCGAGGACCTCGGCGCGGTGCGGGTGGGCGAGCGAGTGGGAGCCGTCCCCGTGCGCGACCTGGACCACCGGGTCGAGGTGGACGCCGTCACGGGCCTGCCGCACAACCCGCTGCAGAACGCGGGCGCGGTGGCCACCGCCTCCCTCGTGAAGGGCCGCGGTGGCCGCGACCGCACCGCGCGCATGATGCAGCTGCTCTCCGCCCTGTTCGACCGCGAGGTCACCGTCACGGAGTCGGCCGCGCGTGCGGAGAACCGCGCCCAGCACCACACCCGGTCCGCTGCCTGGCTGATGAAGTCCCTCGACACGCTGGACGCCGACCCCGAGACGCTGCTCGAGGACATCGCCACGGTGCGTGCCGCCGCCGTGACCGTGGAGGACCTCGCCCTGCTCGCCGGCACCCTCGCGCACGGCGGCGTCCACCCCGTCACCGGGGACCGTGTGCTGAGCGAGGAGACGGTCCGCGGTGTGCTGTCCGTGATGGACTCCTGCGGCATGGACACCCGGGACTCCCGATGGGCGTACGACGTCGGCCAGCCCGGCTGGGCGTCCACGCGCGGCGGCACGGTGCTCGTGGTGGTGCCGGGCCACCTCGGTCTGGCGCTGCAGTCGGACACGACGGACGAGAACGGGCTCGGCGCCGCGGCGATGGCCGCCCTGCGGACTATCGTCGAGGACTTCGAGCTGCACCCGTCGGTGGTCACCGGTTCCCCGCGCGCGGCCCTGCGCACCCACTACCGGATCGATCAGGCGCCCTCGGGCACGGTGCGCAGCGCCGTCGTCCTCGAGGCGCTCGGGCGGTTCGCGGACACCGTGCACGTCATGGAGCTGGGCGGTCACCTCGGCTTCAGCCAGGTGGACGCGATCGCCCGCGTCAGCCGCGGTCTGCCGGAGGCCCTCGAGACGCTCGTGGTGGACATGCGCTCGGTCAGCTCCATCTCCCGCCCGGCCCGCCTGCTGGTGGCCCAGTGGTTCGCCCGCGCGCTGGGCAACGGGCTCGACGTCGTCGTCGTGGACCGGGACGCCGCCGAGATGAAGGAGCTGATGTCGGCCGTCGAGGAGTCCGTGGAGGTGGACCTGCCCGAGCCGCTGCAGGATGAGGCCGAGGGGGTGGACCCCGCCGCCGAGGGCGCGCAGTTCGTGTTCTTCGACTCCCGCTCGCGGGCCGCCCAGTGGGCCGAGCAGCGGCTGCTCTCCCGGCACGCCCCCCACCTGCTGCCGCGGGACGCCCAGGAGGCGGCCGTAGCACCCCTGCTGCAGCACCTCTCCGCGGACGATGCGCGCCTGCTCGAGTCCATGATGGACGAGCGGGTCTACTCGGACGGCCAGATCATCCGTCGCGCCGGCCAGCCGTTCGGCGGCATCTACGTGATCGTCTCCGGCACCGTGGAGCTCTCGGGCCAGGGCACGGGCAGCCGTCGTGTGCGCCGCACCCTGCTCACCCCGGGGATGACGTTCGGCGAGATGGCCCTCGGCCAGCCGGGCCGTCAGCCCTCCACCGTTCGCGCGCGCGGGCCGGTGACGGCGCGAGTCCTCACCGCCCAGGTGATGGTCGCGCTCCAGGAGGGCTTCCCCCAGCTGGCCCTGGCCCTCTGGGAGGCGCTGGCCCGCGACGCGTTCACCGCGCTGAGCCAGCTCATCCGGGAGACCGGCGCGCTGCAGGACTGACAACCCGCGGGGGCGGCGTCCCGGGGGACGCCGCCCCACCCCGTCACCGCCCGAGCACGTGGCGCAACGCGCCCTCCAGCTCGGGGTCGCGCATGTCGTAGCCGGAGGCGACCAGTCGGTCCGCCACGACCTTCTGGTCCGCCGCCACGGTCTCCACCCGGCCCTCCTCACCCAACAGTAGGCGCGGCCCGGCGTCGGGCACCGGGATGACCGCCGGCCGGTGCAGCACCCGCCCGAGGACGGTGGCGAACTCCCGGGCCGTGACCGGCTCCGGCGCCACCGCGTTCACCGGGCCGGTGACGCCGTCGTCGATCACCGCGTGGGCGAAGGCGCCGGCGATGTCATCGGCACCGATCCAGCTCAGCCACGGGCTGCCGTCGTGGCTCTCCCCGCCCGAGGTCGCGACCGGGCCGCCGAGGCCCGCGAGGAACAGCGGCAGCACCTGCTGCAGCATGCCTCCGGCCGGGCTCAGCACCACGCCGGTCCGCAGCATCGCCACCCGGATGCCGGCCGCCTCGGCGCGCCGGGCCTCCGCCTCCCAGTCCGCGACGACCTCGGCGAGGAAGTCGTCCCCGGGCTCCAGATCCTCGACGAGGCCGCTGCCGAACGGGCCCGTGCCCGCGTCCGCCCCGTAGTACCCGATCGCCGAGCCGTTCACGAGTGCCCGCACCCGCGCGTCGTCCCCCTCCCGTGCGGCGATCCGGGCGAGCGCGTCCACGAGGGTGCGCGTGCCGCGGACGCGCGAGTCGTGCACGGCCTCCTTGTGCGCGTCCGTGAACCGGCCCGCGATGGGCTCGCCCGCCAGGTTCACGACGACGTCGGCCTCGGCCAGGGCGTCCTCATCCACGGTCTCCCGGCCGGGGTCCCACAGCGCCGCGTCCAGCGCACCGGCCCTCTTCGGGCTCCGCACGAGCCGGATGACGCGGTGGCCGCCGGTGGTGAGCAGGGCACAGAGCTGCCGACCGATCAGTCCACCGGACCCCGTCACGGCGACCGTGCGGGCCGGCCCGCCGACGAGGGGGCCGGGGTGGGCGGCGTGGAAGTCCAGGTCATCGGCCATCACGCGGGCGCGGTAGGCGAACTGGCGGCCCAGCTCCGCCTCGAACGCCTCGTGGGTGCGGCGCGAGGCCGCGGCGCCCAGACCGGGCACGCGGGACACCAGGGACTCCCCCGGCAGGGCGTACTCGATGTGGTCCGTCACGACCGTGCCGCGCCGGCCGTCCGCCGTGTCCGCCTCACCGGGCGCGGCGTCGTCGAGCAGGTGGGTGTGCCGCCAGGAGGCGAGGGGACCGGAGACCATCTCGTCCCGGAACATGCGGCCCTCCTCGTAGGCCGTGTGGCGGGCTCGCCACGGCACCGCGGGCGCGGCCCCACCGGGCAGGCGGGAGGCGACGGCGTCCGGCAGCAGGCCGGTGAGCATCCCGTGGGCCGCGCCGGCGAACAGGCCGGCCGCCCCGGGGGCCTGGATGCGCAGCCGCGACTCGGAGCCCACGCGGAGGCCGTCCGTGGGCCCCTGGACCACCTCGCCGGCGAAGGGCGGGGTGAGCCGCTCCAGCGCGCCGGGGTTCTCCAGCCAGCGGAAGACGACCTCACGCGGGTGGCGCAGGAGGGTGCGATGCTCGAAGACGCGGATCTCGGTCATGGACGCCAGCCTGACACAGGGAGGGGACGCGCGAACACCTGTCCGGGCCGGGCCGTGCAGGACAATGAGGGGATGGACCTGCTTCCCGAGCTGCGCTGGACCGCCGCCGCCCTGCCCGCCACCGAGCTCACCCTCGTGGCCGTCTTCTCCCCCGAGGACCAGACGGTGCGCGCCTCCGGCGTGGCCGTGCCGGAGGACTCGGAGCCCCCCGCCGCCGCGATCGGGCGCCTCCTCGAGACGCTCATGGACCGGCTCGTGGCCCTGGACCCGGAGACCGCCGACCGCGAGATGAACCCGCGCCCCGTGGAACCGCGTCCGGGTGCGTCCCAGCCCGTCGCCGACGCCCTGGCCGCCTACGCCGCGGGGGACGTGGCCGCGCTCGACGCCCTCGACGTCACCCAGCCGGGCACCGCGTTCCGGCAGCGGGCGTGGCGGGAGCTGCGCGGCATCGCCCCCGGCTCCCCCGCCACCTACGGCGGCCT
>NZ_RBLN01000191.1:0-4029 GCF_003989405.1 Micrococcus sp. HSID17227
TTGGGCCGACGGGCCACGGGCCCGCGCACCGCGATCGCGGCCCGCGCCCAGCGCTACTGGCTGACCGACCCGCGGTACGCGGCCGGGCTCATCATCATCCCCCTCATGGCTGTCCTGCTGTGGTTCACCGGGGGCATGGCCGCGGAGGGGGGTCCCGGACTGGGCCTGCTGCTGGTCCTCGGGCCGATCACCGCCTGGTCCCTGGCCTACTCGATCTCCGCGGACATCGCCTACGACCACACGGCGTTCCACCTGCACGTCGTCTCGGGCGTGCGGGGCGTGGACGACCGCTGGGGCCGCGTCCTGGGCCTGGCGGGCTGGGGCGTGCCGATGATCCTCCTCGTGACGACGGCGACGGTGGCGGCGGCGGGGGACTGGTCCCTCCTGGCGCCGATGCTGGGCCTGGCCCTTGGCCTGTTCGGGACGACCGCCGGGCTGTCCGCACTCGTCTCCGCCCGTTTCGTGTACCCCGTGCCGAAGCCGGGAGACAGCCCGTTCAAGACGCCGCAGGGCGCGGCCATGCGCACGATGCTCGTCCAGGGCGCCTCGCTGCTGGTGAGCCTCGCGCTCGCGGTGCCGTTCCTGGCGCCCTTCGTCGTCTGGCTCGTCACCGGGGCCGCCGTGTGGGGCTGGGTGACGGTGGCCCTCGGGTTCGCGTGGGGCGCCGTCGCGCTGTGGCTGGGTGTGCGCCTGGGGGCGCGCTGGTACGACCGCGCGCAGGCCGAGACCTACCAGGCCGTGGCCGCCTTCTGAGGGGCGCGGCTAGACTGGCCCGCATGAGTGTGACCGGCGAACCCGACCTGAACGACCCCTTCGCGCCCGCCGGCGGCGGCACGTCCGTCCTCGAGCGTGAGGAGCTGCGCCAGGAGATCGAGCCGGGCGACCACGAGCGCTTCGCCCACTACGTCCGCAAGGAGAAGATCACGGAGTCCGCCGTCACCGGCGCCCCCGTGATCGCCCTGTGCGGCAAGGTGTGGGTGCCGGGCCGGGACCCGAACAAGTTCCCCGTGTGCCCCACGTGCAAGGAGATCTACGAGGGCCTGCGCGAGCCGCAGGACGGCGGCGACGGCGGCGGCAAGCGCGGTGGCTGGTTCGGAGGCCGCGGCCGTGGCTGACGGCCGCTCCCTGACGAGCGGCACCCTGGACGGCAGCGTCCAGCACGACCTGTTCCACATCGGCGAGGACCTTCCCCCCGCCATGCCCGAGCGCGCGGCGTGGGGGACGGCCCCCAAGCTGCGCCAGTGGCAGCAGGAGGCGCTGGAGCGCTACCTCCAGACCGCCCCGCAGGACTTCCTGGCGGTCGCGACCCCCGGCGCGGGCAAGACGACGTTCGCGCTGCGCGTGGCCAAGATCCTGATGGACTCCGGCGTCGTGCAGCGGCTGACCGTCGTCGCGCCCACGGACCACCTCAAGCGTCAGTGGGCGGACAACGCCGCGCGTGTGGGCATCGCGATCGACCCGAACTTCAAGAACGCGGACGGGCGGCACGGTGCCGAGTACCGCGGGGTGGCGCTGACGTACGCCCAGGTGGCGAACAAGCCCGTCCTGCACCGCAACCGCACCGAGGCCGCCAAGACGCTGGTGATCCTGGACGAGATCCACCACGGCGGCGACGCCCTGAGCTGGGGCGAGGGCATCCGTGAGGCGTTCGAGCCGGCCACGCGGCGTCTGTCCCTGACCGGCACCCCCTTCCGCTCGGATACCGCCTCCATCCCCTTCGTCCGCTACGAGCTCGGCCAGGACGGCATCGAGCGGTCGAAGGCGGACTACACGTACGGCTACGGCCCGGCGCTGCGGGACCACGTGGTGCGCCCGGTGATCTTCATGGCCTACTCCGGGCAGATGCGCTGGAAGACCTCCACCGGCGAGGTCATGGAGGCTCAGCTCGGCGAGGCCGCCACGAAGGACATCACCGCCTCCGCCTGGCGCACCGCGCTGGACCCGGCGGGCGAGTGGATCCCGTCCGTGCTGCGCGCGGCCGACCGGCGGCTCAGCGAGGTGCGCCGCAACGTGCCCGACGCCGGCGGCCTCGTGATCGCCTCGGACCACCAGGACGCGCGCGCGTACGCCGCGCAGCTCGAGGCGCTGACCGGCCAGCGGCCGGCCGTGATCCTCTCGGACGACAAGGGCGCCTCGGATCGCATCGAGAAGTTCGCCGCGTCGGACGAGCGGTGGATGGTGGCGGTGCGCATGGTGTCCGAGGGCGTGGACGTGCCCCGCCTGTGCGTGGGCGTGTACGCCACGTCCACGTCCACGCCCCTGTTCTTCGCCCAGGCCGTGGGCCGCTTCGTGCGCTCCCGCCGGCGTGGGGAGACCGCCTCGGTGTTCCTGCCGTCCGTGCCCGCGCTCATGCTGCTGGCCAACGAGATGGAGCTCGAGCGGGACCACGCGCTGGACCGCAAGGAGGGCGCCGTCGAGGTCGAGGACCTCGAGGACGCCCCCGAGGAGGACCTCATCGCGGAGGCCAACCGGGCCGAGAGCGGCTCGGACGCGCTGACGCGGGAGAAGTTCGAGGCCCTCGAGTCCCGGGCGAGCTTCGACAAGGTGCTCTTCGACGGCGGCGAGTTCGGCCTCGGCGGCGCCGTCGGCTCGGAGGAGGAGCAGGACTTCCTCGGCATCCCGGGCCTGCTGGACGCCGAGCAGGTCTCCGCCCTGCTGCGGCAGCGGCAGGCCGAGCAGATCCAGCGCCGGCCGCGTGCGCAGGCGGCCGAGCCCGCCGACGTCGTGGACCACCGGCGGATGAAGGAGCTGCGCTCCGAGCTGTCCAAGACGGTGTCCGCCTGGGCGGCCCGTTCCGGCCAGCCGCACGGGGTGATCCACAACCGCCTGCGGGAGATCTCCGGCGGCCCCGCCGTGGCCCAGGCCTCCCGCGAGCAGCTGGAGAAGCGGCTGAGCACCCTGCGCGGGTGGTTCGTCGGCCGGGCCTGAGGTCCGTCGGGCGCGGCGGGCGCCGGCGGGCCGTGCCGACCTGAGCGCCGGGTTCAGCCGTCCCGGGACTGGACGCGCACGAAGGCGCGCAGCTCGTCGCCCTCCACGTCACGGGACTCGCGGAAGCCATGGGTCTCGTAGAAGGCGCGCTGGCGCTCCTCGGTGTCCGTGAGCAGCACGTGCTGACGGACATGGCCGTACCGGCGAAGACGTGGCGCAGCAGCTCGGAGGCGATGCCGCGGCGCTGGTGCACCGGATGCACGAGGATGTCCTGCAGGTAGGCGATGGTGTGTCCGTCGGAGACCACGCGGGCCAGGCCGACCAGACGGCCGCCGTCGAAGGCGGTCACCACGGTGGCCGAACCCTGCAGCCCGCCCATGAGCGTGTCCATGTCCGCCGTGGAGGCGGACCAGCCCACGGCGTCGTAGAGGGCGCGGACGTCGTCGGCGGCCGGGATCGCTCCGGAGAGGTAGCGGATGCCGTCCCGGTCTGCGGCGATGGGGGAGTCGGTCATGGCTGCTCTCCTCGTCTGCGTCGGGCACCGGCTCCGGCACGCCCGCCGGGGCCGAACCCGCTCACGAGGTCGCCAGGATGGCCCCGGCGGCCTCCATCTCGTGGAGCGCGGCCTGGGCGGCCGCCTCGTCGACGCCGGCCACCAGGTCGGTCAGCACCGTGACCTCGTAGCCGGTGTCGAGGGCGTCGAGCACGGTGGCGCGCACGCAGTGATCGGTGGCGATGCCCACCACGGTGATGGCGTCCACGCCCTGCTCGCGGAGCCACTCGTCGAGGCCGGGGGCACCGGCCTCGATGGCGGCCGCGGCCACGGCGGTGGCCCCGTACGGGCCGACGGTCCCGGAGGGGCGCTCGCCCGCGGCCCCGGTCGGGACGGCGTCGGGCTCGCCGAGGGCGCCGTCGAAGCCGGAGTAGGCGTCCGTGTGCAGGCCCTTGAGGAACTCGGCGTCGAGGTGCTCGGCGTCCAGGTCGGGATGCAGCTCGGCGCCGGCGGTGCCGGCCACACAGTGCACCGGCCAGGTGGTGCGGAAATCCGGCTCGGCGCCGGTGGCCGCGGCGAAGTGCGTGCCCGGGTCGACGTGCCAGTCG
>NZ_RBLN01000192.1:0-234 GCF_003989405.1 Micrococcus sp. HSID17227
TAAAAAAAAAAAACAAAAAGACTAAAAATACAGTACACCTAACACCAACACAAAAATATACACTACAAAGATATGAACTCAGACAAACTGCAATCGCACACTAACTACCATTCTACTCTGCCTCCTACTCGAGCCAACCGCGAACATACCAACTGACAACTCGCGTTCATCAGAACACAACGATCCAGATCAGTGACTGCACAGTCACAACAATGCCACGTCTTAATAACATAG
>NZ_RBLN01000193.1:0-4193 GCF_003989405.1 Micrococcus sp. HSID17227
TGGCGGGGGCCCGCCTCCCGGCTGGGCTGGGCGCCCGTGGCCACCGTGCCGGACCTCGAGGCGTGGTGGGGCGGCTGGGGCTGAGCGGGCCGGTGCCCGCGGGGCGGGGCTGGCACAATCGCGGACAGGACGGAACACGGGAGGACCGATGAGCGAGCTGGACGAACTGGACTTCGCGGCGCTCGCCGCGTTCCTGGCCTGGTGGTTCGGGACGGCGGGCGTCGGCTGGATCCGGCGCGTGGACGGCTGAGGAGAGAGGACGCACGGATGCAGTGGGATGAGGGACGACGCCGGCACTACGGGCACTTCTACGGGCTCGAGGACCTGCCCGAGGGTGACCTGCTGCTGGTGTGGGGCAACTGCCAGGGCGAGTCGTATCGGCGGCTGCTCGGCGGGGAGCCCGGCACACCGCTGCACGGGGCGGACCTGGTGAGCGTCCGCGTGCCGCCCGCCTTCGAGGCCCAGCCGGACGAGGTCGAGCACCTGGAGCGGCTGCTGCCCCGCGTGAAGGCGCTCGTCACCCAGCCGATCCCGCACGACTACCGGGGCATGCCCATCGGCACGGACCAGCTCGTGGCCCGGCTGCCCGAGGACGCCGCCGTGGTGCGGATCCCCGTGGTGTACGACGTCTCGCGCTTCCCCTGGCAGGTCACCCTCCGCAACTGGAAGTTCGCGCCCGGGGCGGCCGAGCGGCCGGGGGAGGACCCGCCCGTCGTGCCGTACCACGACCTGCGCGTGCTGGCCGAGGCGGCGACGGGCCGTCGTCGGGAGGTGGCGCCGGCGGCGATCCGTGAGGCCGCGGCCGCGTCCGTGCAGGCGCTGCGGGCGCGGGAGGAGGCGAAGGGGACGCTGTCCATGGCGGATCTGGTGGCGGCGGAGCGGGGTGTCGGCTTCTACACCGTGAACCACCCGACCAACACGCTGCTGACCCGCGTGGCCGAGCGCGTGGCCGAGCGCCTGCCGGGCGACGTCGCCGTCCAGCCCGTACCCGCCTCCCGCGTGCTGCTCGGCGGGGTGCGCGCGCCCCTCGAGGCGGTCGTGGTGGAGGCCCTCGACCTCGACGCCGAGCCGACCGAGGACTGGACCGTGGCCGGACAGACCGTCCCGGCCGAGCAGCTGCGACAGACCCACCTGGACTGGTACGCGCAGAACCCGCAGGCCGTGGAGGTCGGGATGCGCAAGTACGCCGACCAGCTGCGGCTGCTGGGCCTTACGGGCTAGCGCCGGCCCCGGCCACCAGTGGAGGATGGGCGGCACGTCCCGTCTGCCGCGGAGCACGTCTGCGGGGGCGGCCGTACCGTTCCTTTGACCCCGTCACCCCACGGAGGACCACGTGACCGAGCAGTACGACATCCTGATCGTCGGCGGCGGCAACGCCGGCGTGTCCTTGGCCGCCGCACTGCGGCGGAAGCGGCAGGGTCGGGTCGCCATCGCCGACGGCCAACAGCTGCACCGCTACCGGCCGATGCTGAACTACGCGGCGGGCGGGCAGGCGGACATGGCCCGGTTCGAACGGCCGATGCGGGCCGTCATCCCGGACGGGGTCGAATGGATCCCGGACCACGTCGTGGCCGTGGACGCCGAGGAACGGACCGCGGTGACGAGCACCGGGCTGACCGTGGGCTTCCGCCACCTCGTGCTCTGCCCGGGGCTGACCCCGTGGTGGGGTGCGATCGACGGGCTGCGTGAGGCCTACGCCGCCGGATGGGCGGCGAGTGCGCACGTGCCCGAGCACGTGGACGCCGCCCGGGCGCTGCTGTCGCGTGTGGCCGCGGGGGACCGTGTGGTGGCGAATGTGCCGGCTGAGCCCTCCTCGTGCGGCGGCACCGTGCTCAAGGCGCTGTTCCTGGCCTGCGCGGCGTGGGAGCGCACGGGGATCCTGCCGGACGTGGACGTCCGCCTGGTGACCCCGTACGGCCGGATCCTGGACCGGCAGACCATCGACCCCGCTCTGGCCGAGGCCGTGGCGAGGTACGGCATCCATGTGCACGCCGGCGCAGAGGTGAACGCCGTGGACCACGAGGCCCGCGAGGTGGTGCTCAACACCGGTGAGCGGATCACCGACGTCGCGGCCGCGTACATCACGCCCGTGGTGCGGGCCCCGGAGTTCATCGCCGAGGCGGGCCTGGCGGACGACGGCGAGGCCGGCCTGGCGGCCGCGGATCCCGCGACCCTGCGGCATCCCGTGCACCCGCACGTGTGGGCGCTGGGCGACGCCGCCGCCCTGGGCACACGGCCCTCCGGCGGAGCCCTGCGCCGGCAGGTCAAGATCCTGACCCAGAACATCCAGGCCGCGGACGCGGGGAAGCCGCTCCAGAAGTACGACGGCTACACCGTGATCCCCGTGATGGTCAGCCGGGACGAGCTGGTCCTGGACGAGCACGTCCGCGACGGCTCCGAGGACCGGTCGATCCCCGGCGTGGACCTGACGAAGCCGCGGAAGAGCACGGCGGCCTTCGACCGCTTCGGCCAGCCCCGGATCTACTGGCACCGACTGCTCAAGGGGAAGGTCTGAGCCCAGCGTTCTCGCTGCCGCGACCCGTGCGGCGGACGTGCTTTCGTTCGGGAAACGGCGCCCTGCCGACGACGCCGGCCTCAGTCGTCGCGGCCCCGCACCGGGCGCTCCTCGAGCGTGGTCTGCACGACCCGCCCGCGCTCCCAGCTGTTCGCGCCCGGCACCACGTCCGGGACCGGGATGTCCGCGCGGTTGCGCCGCTTGGCCGCGGTGTCCACGCCCACGCGCTCGTCGCGGGCGCGCAGGAGGGCCTCGTCCACCTGGCCGTCGCCGGTGAGGCCCATCATCAGCTGGGGGATGCCGTACGGGAAGTCGTCCCGGTCGTACTGCCAGGTGTGGAACGTCTTCCCGTAGGTGTGGATGAGGTCTTCGAAGTAACTGTGCTCGGCCAGCTCGGGCACCCCGGGGGCCGTGAGGGCGCCGGAGCTCACCTCGTAGTGGTGGCTGTGCCACAGGCGCCGCTCCTCGTCGGGGAGGCTGCGGAACCGCTCCTCGCTGATGATGTACTCGATGCCGATCAGCCGTGCGTCCGGCGCGTTGCGGTCGAAGATCACGCACTGGTGCAGGTCGTGGCGCAGGTGGATGCAGAAGTGGCTGGCTTCGACCTGTCGGCCGAGGTCGTCGGCGTAGAAGTGCAGTCCGTTGAGATAGGTGCTCATCGCGCCCATGGGGTACTTCGGCTGGACCAGGCCGGATGCCGCGTCCAGGAGGCGGTGCTTGAGCGGGTGGCCCTTTCCGACGGCGGACATGAGGGCGATCTTGCGGGCTGCGGTGACGGCGGCCGCAGTGCCCAGTCCGGCGGCGAACCCGAGGGCGGTGGAGGACAGGCGATGGGTGCTCATGGCCCCACGCTAGGAGCGCGGGGCGGACTCGGCCAGGGTGGTGGGGCTGCCGGGGCTGCCGGGGCTGCTCAGGAGGCGGGGACGGCGGATCGTCTGCGCATCTGACCCTTCTGAGTGGGCGCGTGGTCGCCAGAAGGGCCAGAGATGCAGAAGATTCCGGGCGGCCGGCGGGCACGACGTCGGTCCATACGACACGCGACAATGCGCAAAATCCATTTGCGCTAATCTTCTATTGACTAAGGATCGCCCCTCTTGTGCTATTCGTGGACCGGAGTAATCTCGATTCCAGCAGCACCGCCCCGGCCCGGGGCGGGCCCGAACCGGGAGGATCACGCCATGACCACCGCCGTCCGCACCTGCGCCGCCAGTGCCTGCGCCTTCAATGCCGAGACGTCCTGCAGCGCCCTGGCCATCACCGTCGCCGGCTCCGACCGTACGCCCGGCTGCGGCACCTTCGTCCAGCTGGACGTCCGCCGCCCGGTGACCGAGGGCGCCTCGACCGTCGGTGCGTGCCACCGCCTCGAGTGCACCTACAACGCCGACCTCGCCTGCACCGCCGAGGGCATCGAGGTCACGGACGTGGCCACCTGCGCCACCTACACGATCGACTGACGCCGCCCCTCAGGGGTGGGCGACCCGCGCCGGGATCGCGTCCAGCAGCCGCCGCCAGGCGTGCCGGGGGCTGTGGTCGAGCCGGCCCGCACCGGGCAGGGCCACGTGCACCGCGGTGGTCTCGCCGTCGCGGACGCGCAGCAGGGTCACCCCGGCTTCGTCCGCGTCGAGGGCGTGGGCGGGGGGCTCGGGCAGGGGCTCGGCGTCGACCTGCAACGGGGTGC
>NZ_RBLN01000018.1:0-20642 GCF_003989405.1 Micrococcus sp. HSID17227
CCGGGCGTCCCCGGCGCTCACAGGCCCCACCCGGACTCGGGCGCGCCCACGGAGACCACCCGGATCACGGGGTGGCCCGCCTCGTCGGAGGCGTCCAGGTCGACCACGGCGTTGATCCCGTGGTCCAGGTCCCCGTCGGGGTCCTTCAGGATCTGCCGCACCGCCCACCAGCGCGGGCCGGCCAGCTCCAGCGGGGCGGCGACGTCGGGGGCCGCGGTCACGCGGAACAGCTCGGGGCCACGCGCGGCGGGGCCGTCGTCGATGTCCTCGTGGTCGTCGAAGTAGGCGTCGAGGGCGTCGGCCCAGTCGTCGGCGGACAGGTCGCCGGACAGGCGCGCGAGCGCCTCGTCCCGCTCGTCGCCGAACAGGCGCACCCGCTGGAACATCGCGTTGCGGACCATCACCCGGAACACGGGCTCGTTGTCCGTCAGGCGAGGCGGCACCGGCGGCTCGAGCGCCTCCATGTCCCGGCGCAGCTCGTCGATGTCCCCGGCCACCAGGTCCTCCCACTCCTCCAGGAGGGACGAGTCGGTCTGCTTCACCATCTCGTCCAGCCAGTCCAGCAGCACCTGGAGCTCCTCGGTGCGGGCCGCCTCGGGCACCGTGTGGCGCAGCGCCTTGACCGCGTCCGTGAGGTAGCGCAGCAGCACGCCCTCGGACCGGGCGATCCCGTAGAACCGCACGTAGTCGCCGAAGCCCATGGCCCGCTCGAACATGTCGCGCACCACGGACTTGGGGGTCAGCTCGAACTCCGCGAGCCACGGGGCGTCCTGCCGGTAGAGCTCGAACTGCTGCTCGAGGAGCTCGGCCAGCGGCCGCGGGTGGGTGATCTCGTCGAGGGCCCGCATGCGGTCGTTGTAGTCCATGCCCTCGGCCTTCATGGCGGCCACGGCCTCGCCCTTGGCGTGCTTGACCTGGGCGGAGAGCACCTGGCGCGGCGGGTCGAGGGTCGCCTCGATCACGGAGACCACGTCGAGCGCGTGGTCGGGATCGGCCGGGTCCAGCAGGTCGAGCGCGGCGAGGGCGAAGGGGGAGAGCGGCTGGTTGAGCGCGAAGTCCGGCTGCAGGTCCACCGTGAGGTCCACGGTGCGGCCCTCGGCGTCCGGCTCGGGCAGACGCTCGACGACGCCCGTGGCCAGCAGCTCCCGGAAGATCCCGAGCGCGCGGCGCATGAGCACCGCCTGGCGGGCCGGGGTCTCGTGGGTGCCGCGCAGCAGGCGCCGGACCGCGATCACCGGGTCGCCGGGCCGGTCGAGGATGTTCAGCAGCATGGAGTGCGTGATCCGCATGCGGGAGACCAGCGGCTCCGGCTCGGCGGAGACGAGGCGCTCGAACGTCGCCGGCCCCCACGAGACGAAGCCGGCCGGCGGGGTCTTGCGCTTGCCGGACTTCACGGACTGCTTCATGCGCTTGGCCCGCTCGGCCTCGTCCTTGACGTTCGCGAACTTCGCCGCGGCCTTGCGCTCGGCCGCCTTGTTCTCGATCACGTGCTCGGGGGCCTGGACCACCACGGTGCCGGAGGTGTCGAAGCCGGCCCGGCCCGCCCGGCCGGCGATCTGGTGGAACTCGCGGGCCTGGAGCAGGCGGGTCTTCTCGCCGTCGAACTTGGAGAGCGCGGTGAGCAGCACGGTGCGGATCGGCACGTTGATCCCGACGCCCAGCGTGTCCGTGCCGCAGATGACCTTGAGCAGCCCGTCCTGGGCCAGCTTCTCCACGAGGCGGCGGTACTTGGGCAGCATGCCCGCGTGGTGCACGCCGATGCCCGCCCGGACGAGGCGGTTCAGGGTGTGCCCGAAGCCCGCGGAGAAGCGGAAGCCGGCGATCCGCGCGGCGATCGCCTCCTTCTCCTCCCTGGACGTCACCGAGATCGAGGACAGACCCTGGGCCGTCTCCACGGCGTCCAGCTGCGAGAAGTGCACGATGTACACCGGTGCCTGGTGGGTGCCCACGAGCTCCTCGACCTTCTCCTGCAGCGGCACCTCGGACCACTCGAACGTCAGCGGGATGGGGCGCTGCGCGTGGGCGACGACGGCGACCTCGCGCCCGGTGCGCTCGGTCAGGTCCGCCTCGAGGCGGGTCGTGTCGCCGAGGGTGGCCGACATCAGCAGGAACCGGGCCTGCGGCAGCTCGAGGAGGGGCACCTGCCAGGCCCAGCCGCGGGAGGGGTCCGCGTAGTAGTGGAACTCGTCCATCACCACGGTGCCGATCTCCATGCCCGAGCCCTCGCGCAGCGCGCGGTTGGCGAGGATCTCGGCCGTGCAGCAGATGATCGGCGCGTCACCGTTGACGGTGGAGTCACCCGTGACCATGCCCACGTTCTCCGCGCCGAACACGTCCACCAGCGCGAAGAACTTCTCCGAGACGAGCGCCTTGATCGGCGCCGTGTAGTAGGAGACGGCGTCGTGGGCGAGCGCGTCGGCGTGCGCGGCCAGCGCCACCAGGGACTTGCCGGAGCCGGTGGGCGTCGCCAGGATCACGTGCCGGCCCTGGACCAGCTCGAGGGCGGCCTCCTCCTGGGCGGGGTAGAGCGAGATCCCGCGGTCCTCGGTCCAGGCCGCGAAGGCCCCGAAGACGTCGTCGGCGTCCGGGGCCGGCGGGAGCGCGTCGATGCGGTCGGTCAGCGAGGGCGGGTTCGTGGCGGCAGAAGTCATCGCCCCCAGGGTATCGGCCGCTCCGCGCGATACGGTGCCGCCATGAGTCAGATCGCGCCCGAGAGCCCGCACCCGGACACCGACGCCGTCGTGGGGGACGTGACCGGCCGACAGGGCGGGGGGTTCACCTGGGATCCCGCGCAGTACGAGGGCTTCGCCGAACACCGCGCCCGCCCCTTCCACGACCTGGTGGGGCGCGTGCGCGCCGAGGCCCCGCGCGTCGTGGTGGACCTGGGCTGCGGCCCGGGGACCCTGACCCGGACGCTGGCCGAGCGCTGGCCGGACGCCGAGGTGATCGGTCTGGACGACTCGCCCGCCATGCTGGAGCGGGCCCGGGAGCAGGCGGCCCGCACGGGCGCCCCCGCCAACCTGCGCTTCGAGGCGGTCGACGCCTCGCAGTGGCGCCCGTCGGGGGCGACGGACGTCGTGGTGTCCAACGCGATGCTCCAGTGGATCCCGACGCACCGTCGCCTGATCCGGCGCTGGCTCGGGGACCTCACGCCGGGGGCGTGGTTCGCGGCGCAGATCCCGCGGCCCTACGAGCAGCCCTCCCACGCGGCGATCGTGGCGCTGGCGGAGGACCCGGCCTTCTCCGAGCCGCTGCACGGGGTGGCGACGACCCGCACCGTGGCGCCGCCCGAGGAGTACACGCGGCTGTTCCTCGAGGCGGGGTGGTCCCCGGTCGTCTGGGAGACGGAGTACCAGCAGGTGCTGACGGGCGAGGACCCGGTGTTCCGGTGGACCTCCGGCGCGGCCCTGCGACCGAGCCTGCAGGCCCTGGCCCGCTGGGACGCCGAGGAGGGCGCCGCCGAGGGCGCCGGGCTGCTCGAGGCGTTCGTGGACCGGTACCGCGCCGCCATGCGCGAGGCGTACCCGCCGGTGCCCGGTGTCACGGCCGACGACGGCGGCCCGGTCACGATCTTCCCGGCCCGGCGCCTGTTCATGGCGGGGCAGAAGCCGGCCTGACGCTGGGCCCGGGACCGCCCGGGCGCACCGTCACCAGCCGCGCTCGGCCCACTCCGGCAGGTGGGGGCGCTCGGCGCCCAGGGTCGTGGAGGCGCCGTGGCCGGGGTGGACCACCACGTCGTCGTCGAACGCGTCGAAGATCCGATCGCTCACGTCCGTGAACAGCTGACGGAACCGGCCGTCGTCGCCCTCGGTGTTGCCCACCCCGCCCGGGAAGAGGGAGTCGCCGGTGAAGAGCACGGCCGGCTCGTCCGCCTCGGGGCGGCACACCAGCGCGATGGACCCGGGCGTGTGGCCGCGCAGGGCCACCACCTCGAGCCGGAGCCCGTCCGCCCCCACGGTGTCCCCGTGGCGCAGGCGCACGTCGGGGGCGACCCCCGTGGCCTCGGCGATCGCGTCGGCGTCGTCCTCGCCGGCCGCCGTGCGGGCCCCGGTCAGGGAGGCCAGCGCCGGCAACGCGCGCACGTGGTCCCAGTGTCGATGCGTGGTGACGATCATCTCGAGGCGCGGCTCGCACGGGGTGTCGTCCGCGGCCGAGGCGATGAGGTCGCGGATGGCCTCGGCCTCGGCGGCGGCGTCGATCAGCACCTGCGCCCCCGTGGTCTTGGAGGTGAGCAGGTACACGTTGTTGTCCATCTCCGACACGGAGCAGGTGCGCACCGTGACGGCGGGCAGATCGTGCAGGAGGCGGTTCCGGGCGGTCTCGGGCATGCGCAACAGTGTACGGACGGGGCGGTGAGGCGCCAGGGCGGGCCCGGCCCGCGGTGGGTTCGCCCACAGGCGAGACCCCGGTGTCGTGTCCGTACCCGCCCCTATGCTGGCCGCGTGCCCAAGAACTCCTCCACCACCGTCTCCTCCGCCGTCGAGGCCCACCCCGGCGGCCTCGCCTCCGGCCCCGGCGGCGCGCGCTCGGGCGAGCGGGACCGCATCGTCGTCCAGGGCGCCCGCGAGCACAACCTGAAGGACGTGGACGTCAGCTTCCCGCGGGACGCCATGGTCGTGTTCACGGGTCTGTCCGGCTCGGGCAAGTCCTCCCTGGCCTTCGACACGATCTTCGCCGAGGGCCAGCGACGCTACGTCGAGTCGCTCTCCTCCTACGCCCGCATGTTCCTGGGCCGGGTGGACAAGCCGGACGTGGACTTCATCGAGGGCCTGTCCCCGGCCGTGTCCATCGACCAGAAGTCGACCAACCGCAACCCGCGCTCCACGGTGGGGACCATCACCGAGATCTACGACTACATGCGCCTGCTCTGGGCGCGTGTCGGGGTGCCGCACTGCCCGCAGTGCGGCGAGCCGGTGAGCCGGCAGACCCCGCAGCAGATCGTGGACCAGCTCGAGGAGCTGCCCGAGCGCACCCGCTTCCAGGTGCTCGCGCCCGTGGTCCGCGGCCGCAAGGGCGAGTTCGTGGACCTGTTCAAGGACCTGTCCACGCAGGGCTTCGCCCGCGCCGTCGTGGACGGGGAGACCGTCCAGCTCTCGGACCCGCCCGTGCTGAAGAAGCAGGTCAAGCACACCATCGCCGTCGTCGTGGACCGCCTCGCCATGAAGGAGGGCATCCGCCAGCGCCTCACCGACTCGGTGGAGACCGCCCTGAAGCTGGCGGACGGCCTCGTCGTGGCCGAGTTCGTGGACGTGGAGCCGGTCGCCGAGAAGGGCAGGAAGAACACCGCGGAGTTCGGCGGGCGGGACGCCGAGGGCAACCCCCGGTACCGCTCGTTCTCCGAGAAGCTCTCCTGCCCCAACGGGCACGAGCAGACCGTGGACGAGATCGAGCCGCGCTCGTTCTCCTTCAACAACCCGTTCGGCGCGTGCCCCGAGTGCACCGGCATCGGCTCCCGTCTGCAGGTGGACCCGGACCTCGTCGTCGCCAACGACGAGCTGTCCCTGCGCGAGGGCGCCGTCGTGCCGTGGTCGCTCGGCAAGTCCACCTCGGACTACTGGCTGCGCGTGCTCGGCGGGCTGGGCAAGGAGATGGGCTTCTCCCTGGACACCCCGTGGAAGGACCTGACGGAGGCGGAGCGCGACGCCGTCCTGCACGGCAAGGACTTCAAGGTGGAGGTGACGTTCCGCAACCGGTTCGGCCGCGAGCGCCGCTACACCACGGGCTTCGAGGGCGTCATCCCCTACGTGATGCGCAAGCACGGGGAGACCGAGTCGGACGGCGCCCGCGAGCGCTACGAGTCGTTCATGCGGGAGATCCCGTGCCCGGCGTGCCACGGGGCCCGCCTCAACCCCACGGTCCTGAACGTGCTCGTGGGCGGCCTGTCCATCGCGGACGCCACCCGCCTGCCCATGCGGGAGGCCATGGAGTTCTTCTCGGGGCTGCGGCTGACGGACCGGGAGCGGCAGATCGCGGACCAGGTGCTCAAGGAGATCCTGGCCCGGCTGGCGTTCCTGCTGGACGTCGGCCTGGAGTACCTCAACCTGGAGCGGCCGGCCGGCACCCTCTCTGGAGGCGAGGCCCAGCGCATCCGCCTGGCCACGCAGATCGGCTCCGGGCTGGTCGGCGTCCTCTACGTGCTCGACGAGCCGTCCATCGGCCTGCACCAGCGGGACAACCGCCGCCTCATCGAGACCCTCCTGCGCCTGCGGGACCTCGGCAACACCCTCATCGTCGTCGAGCACGACGAGGACACGATCGCCGAGGCGGACTGGATCGTGGACATCGGTCCTCGCGCGGGCGAGCACGGGGGCGAGGTCGTGCACTCGGGCTCCCTGGCGGATCTCAAGGCGAACACGCGGTCCGTCACCGGCGACTACCTCTCCGGGCGCCGCTCCATCGCGGTGCCGGAGCGGCGTCGCGTCCCGGAGAAGGGGCGCGTGCTGACGGTCCGCGGCGCCCAGGAGAACAACCTGAAGGACGTCTCGGTGGAGGTCCCGCTCGGGGTCCTCACGGCCGTGACGGGTGTGTCCGGCTCGGGCAAGTCCACGCTGATCAACGAGATCCTCTACAAGGTCCTGGCCAACCGGCTCAACGGCGCCAAGCTCGTGCCCGGCCGGCACCGGTCCGTGGAGGGGCTCGAGCACCTGGACAAGGTGGTCCACGTGGACCAGAGCCCCATCGGGCGCACGCCGCGCTCCAACCCCGCCACCTACACCGGCGTGTTCGACGCGATCCGCAAGCTCTTCGCAGAGACCCCCGAGGCGAAGGTCCGGGGCTACCAGCAGGGCCGGTTCTCCTTCAACATCAAGGGCGGGCGCTGCGAGGCGTGCGCGGGGGACGGCACGCTGAAGATCGAGATGAACTTCCTGCCGGACGTCTACGTGCCGTGCGAGGTGTGCCACGGGGCCCGGTACAACCGGGAGACGCTCGAGGTCACCTACAAGGGCAAGAACATCGCCGAGGTCCTCGACATGCCGATCGAGGAGGCCGCGGACTTCTTCAGCGCGTACACCCGCATCTCGCGGTACCTGGACACGCTCGTCGACGTCGGTCTGGGCTACGTCCGCCTGGGCCAGCCCGCCACCACGCTCTCGGGCGGCGAGGCCCAGCGCGTGAAGCTGGCGGCCGAGCTCCAGAAGCGCTCCAACGGCCGCACCATCTACGTGCTGGACGAGCCGACCACGGGGCTGCACTTCGACGACATCCGCAAGCTCCTGCACGTGCTCCAGTCCCTCGTGGACAAGGGCAACACGGTGCTCACCATCGAGCACAACCTCGACGTGATCAAGAGTGCCGACCACGTGATCGACCTCGGCCCCGAGGGCGGCTCCGGGGGCGGCACGATCGTGGCCGCGGGCACGCCGGAGGAGGTCGCACACGTCGCGGAGAGCCACACGGGCCGGTTCCTCGCGGAACTGCTCGCGTAGCATGGACCCCGCCCACGCAGGACGCGGACGAAGGAGAGCCATGGCGACGTCGGAGCCCGTGCGCAGGAGCGCCGCCGCGCTCCTGCGGCTCACCTGCCGCCCCGAGGTCGTCGGCATGGAGCACGTCCCTGCGCGGGGCCCCTTCGTCATGGCCTCCAACCACCTGTCCTTCGTCGACTCGGTGATCCTCCAGGCCCTCGCCCCCCGCCCGGTCCACTTCTTCGCCAAGGAGGAGTACTTCACGGGCACGGGCCTGCGGGGCCGCGTCCGGCGGCGGTTCTTCGAGTCCGTGGGCTCCGTCCCCGTCCGCCGGGGCGAGCAGGCCGCCTCCGTGGCCGCGCTCGAGTCCCTCGTGGGCCTGCTCGAGTCCGGCCAGGGCGTCGGCATCTACCCGGAGGGCACCCGCAGCCGCGACGGCCGCCTCTACCGCGGCCGCACCGGTGCGGCCTGGCTGGCCCTGGCCACCGGCGCACCCGTGGTGCCCGTGGGCCTCGTCGGCACGCAGCACCTCCAGCCGCCGGACACGAACGGCTTCCGTCCCCACCGGTTCTCCGTGCGCGTGGGCGCGCCCCTGGACTTCGGCCACCCCGGGCGTCGACACACCCTGCCGCAGCGCCGCGACGCGACGGCGGCGATCATGGACGCCATCGGCGCGCTCTCGGGGCAGGAGCGGGTGGACGCCTACAACGCCGCCCCGGGTGCCCGTGGCTGATCCGGCCTCCTACCGCCCGGCTCCGGGCGAGATCTCCACGTCGCCCGGCGTCTACCGCTTCCGCGACGCGGACGGACGCGTCGTCTACGTCGGCAAGGCGAAGAACCTGCGCGCCCGCCTGAGCTCCTATTTCCAGGACCCCGCCCGGCTGGCCACCAAGACCCGGACCATGGTGTTCACGGCGGCCGCGGTCGAGTGGACCGTCGTCGGCTCCGAGCTGGAGGCGCTCCAGCTCGAGTACACGTGGATCAAGGAGTACCGCCCCCGGTTCAACATCATGTACCGGGACGACAAGTCGTACCCGTACCTGGCCGTGACCATGAACGAGCAGTTCCCGCGCGTCCAGGTGATGCGCGGCGACCGGAAGCCCGGCGTGAAGTACTTCGGCCCGTTCCACCCGGCCAAGGCGATCCGCGAGACCGTGGACCTGATGCTGCGCGTCTTCCCGGTCCGCACGTGCTCGGCCGGCGTGTTCAAGCGGGCCCGCGCCCAGGACCGGCCGTGCCTGCTCGGCTACATCGGCAAGTGCTCGGCGCCCTGCGTGGGCCGGATCAGCCCGGCGGACCATCGCGCGCTGGCCCAGGACTTCTGCGACTTCATGGCCGGGGACGCGAACCGGTTCATCCGCGAGCTGGAGAAGGCCATGGCCCGTGCCGTCGAGGAGCTGCGCTACGAGGACGCGGCCCGGCTGCGGGACGACATCGCCGCGCTGCGCCGCGTGTTCGAGCGCAACGCCGTGGTGCTGCCGGAGAACACGGAGGCGGACATCTTCGCCCTGCACGCGGACGAGCTGGAGGTCGCGGTGCAGGTGTTCCACGTCCGGCAGGGACGCATCCGCGGCCAGCGCGGCTGGGTCATGGAGCGCGTGGAGGACGTCGCCGAGCCGGAGATGGTCGCGCACCTGCTCCAGCAGGTCTACGGCGACCTCGAGGGGCCGGAGCGCATCCCGCACGAGATCCTCGTCCCGGTCGAGCCCGACGACGCCGCACAGCTCACCGAGTGGCTCTCGGGCCTGCGCGGGTCCCGGGTCGCCGTGCGCGTGCCCCGGCGGGGCTCGAAGGCGGACCTCATGGAGACCGTCCGGGAGAACGCGGAGATGGCCCTCAAGCTGCACAAGTCGCGGCGGTCCGGGGACCTCACCACCCGCTCCGCCGCCCTGCGGGAGCTGCAGGAGGCCCTGGAGATCACCGAGCCCCTGCTGCGCATCGAGTGCTACGACATCTCCCACTCCCAGGGCACCAACGTGGTCGGCTCGATGGTCGTCATGGAGGACGGGCTGCCGAAGAAGAAGGACTACCGCCGCTTCAACGTCACGGGGGAGGCCGCCCGGGACGACACGGCGTCCCTGCGCGACGTCCTGCGGCGTCGTTTCGCCCGCCTGGCCAAGGAGCGCGCGGAGGGCGCCCCGCTCTCCGGTCAGGTCGAGGGGGACGATCAGGAGGCGGGGCGCCGCTTCGCGTACCCGCCCTCGCTCGTGGTGGTCGACGGCGGCCCGCCCCAGGTGGCCGCGGCCGCGGCGGTCCTCGAGGAGCTGGGCCTGGACGACCTGCCCGTGGTCGGGCTGGCCAAGCGGCTCGAGGAGGTGTGGCTGCCGGGCGACGAGTTCCCGGTGGTCCTGCCGCGCACCTCGGAGGGCCTGTACCTGCTCCAGCGCATCCGTGACGAGTCGCACCGGTTCGCGATCGCGGGCCACCGCAGCCGGCGGTCCAAGGCGATGACCGTCTCCGCCCTGGACGGGATCCCGGGCCTGGGCCCGGCCAAGCGCACCGCGCTGCTGAACCACTTCGGCTCCGTCGCCGAGATCCGGGCCGCCGGCGTGGACCGGCTGACCGAGGTCGCCGGCATCGGGCCGCGGCTGGCCGAGGCCGTCCACACGGCGCTCACGGCCGACACGCCCGCGGATACAGTGGAGTCATGACCGAGGAGACCCTCCAGCCGGAGAAGCCGCCGACATCCGAGGTGCTCGTGATCGCCGGGATGTCCGGCGCCGGACGGACCACCGCCGCGCACGCGCTCGAGGACCACGGCTGGGACGTGGTGGAGAACATGCCGCCGGCCCTGTTCGGCACGCTGGCCGAGCTCATCGCCCGCTCGCCGGAGGCGTTCCCGCGCCTGGCGATCGTGGTGGACGTGCGCTCGCGCTCCTACTTCGAGGAGCTGTACGCCGCCCTGCAGCACCTGGCCAACAGCGGAGTGGAGTATCGCACCGTGTTCCTCGATGCGGAGGACCACGTCCTCCTGCAACGCTTCGAGGCCGGCCGCCGCCCCCACCCGATGCAGGGCAACGCCCGGCTGCTGGACGGCATCCGCGCGGAGCGGGACGTCGTCGAGCCGCTCAAGGCGCGTGCCGACGTCGTGGTGGACACCACCGAGCTGAACGTGCACGGCCTGGCCACGGAGATCACCGAGCTGTTCTCGGAGTCCGGCCCCGTCACGCTGCGCCTGACCATCATGAGCTTCGGGTTCAAGTACGGCGTCCCGGCGGACGCGAACTTCGTGGCGGACATGCGCTTCATCCCCAACCCCCACTGGGTGCCGGCGCTGCGTCCGCACACGGGCACGGAGGCCGCGGTCGCGGACTACGTGCTCTCCCGCCCCGGTGTCGAGGACTTCCTGCGCACGTACGTCGCCATGCTGGGGCCGGTGTTCGAGGGCTACCGGCGGGAGAACAAGCACTACGCTACGCTCGCCATCGGCTGCACGGGCGGCAAGCACCGCTCCGTGGCCGTCGCCGAGGAGCTGGCCCGGCGCCTGGCCCAGGTGCCCCACGTCACGGTGCACGTCCAGCACCGGGACATGGGGCGCGAATGACGTCCCCGCTCACCGGCCAACTGCCCCTGCCGCCCGGGATGGGTTCGGAAGGGCGCGGGGTGGGTGCGGGCATGTCCCGCCCCACGGCCCGCGTCACCGCCCTCGGCGGCGGCCACGGCCTCTCCGCGTCCCTCGCGGCCCTGCGGCACGTGGCCGGGCACCTCACGGCCATCGTCACGGTGGCGGACGACGGTGGCTCCTCCGGCACCATCCGCCGGGAGATGGCGGTGCTGCCGCCCGGCGACCTCCGCATGGCGCTGGCCGCCCTGTGCGACGACACCGACTGGGGTCGGACCTGGGCCCACGTCATGCAGCACCGCTTCCGCTCCACCGAGGTGCCCGCCGACCAGGCCACCCTGGACAACCACGCGCTCGGGAACCTCCTGATCGTCGCCCTCTGGGAGCTGCTGGGCGACCCGGTGGACGGGCTGCGCTGGGCCGGCGCCCTGCTGCGGGCGCACGGTGAGGTCCTGCCGGTCTCGCGGGTGCCGCTGACCATCGGCGGGGACGTGCTCAGCGCCGGCCCGGACGGCCGCCTGCGCACCCGATGCGTGGAGGGCCAGGTGGCCCTCGCGGTCGCCGCGTTCGAGGGGCGCGTCACCGACGTCCGCCTGAGCCCGTCCGACGCCCCCGCCACCCCGGAGGCGCTCTCGGCGATCGAGCTGGCCGACTGGGTGGTGCTCGGACCCGGCTCGCTGTACACGTCGGTGCTGCCGCACCTGCTGATGCCGGACGTGCGCGCGGCCCTCGCCGCCACCACCGCCCGGCGCCTCATGGTGCTGAACCTGCGCACGGGAGACCAGGAGACCACCGGCCTCACCCACGCCGACCACCTCAAGGTGCTGCGCTCCTATGCGCCGGACCTCCGGCTGGACGTGGTGATCGCCGACGTGGACGCGGTCACCGACCGGGCGGCGGTGGAGGCCGAGGCGGCCCGGATGGGCGCGCGCGTGGCGTTCAGTAGAGTGAGCAGTGCCCAGGATCCCCAGGTCCACGACCCGCTGCGCCTGGCCGTCGCGATCGACGAGGCGATGACCCACTGACGCGCGCACCTCGCCGAGAAGGAGCACGAGCATGGCGCTGACCATGACCCTCAAGGAGGAGCTGGCCCGTGTGCCGGTCGCCGCGACCCCGGAGCGGCGGGCGGAGACCGCGGCGATGCTGCGGTTCGCCGGGGGGTTGCACCTCGTGGCCGGCCGCGTCGTCGTGGAGGTTGAACTGGACCACGGCGCCAGTGCGCGCCGCCTGCGCGCCGCCATCACCGAGCTGTACGGCCTGGCCCCGGAGATCGTGGTGGTCTCCGGCGGCAACCTGCGCCGTGGTCAGCGGTACGTGCTCCGGGTCGTGCGCGGGGGAGAGGACCTCGCCCGGCAGACCGGGCTCATCGACCAGCGGGGACGGCCCGTGCGTGGCCTCGCGCCGGTCCTCGTCAGCGGGACGACGGCGGCCACCGCCGCCGTGTGGCGCGGGGCCCTGCTGGCCCACGGCTCCCTCACCGAGCCCGGCCGCTCGGCGGCCCTCGAGGTGACCACGCCGGGCCCGGAGGCCGCGCTCGCGCTGGTGGGGGCCGCGCGTCGGCTCCGCGTGGCGGCGAAGGCGCGCGAGGTGCGTCAGTCGGACCGCGTCGTGGTCCGCGACGGCGAGGCGATCGCCACGCTGCTCGCCGCCGTCGGCGCGGAGCAGACCGCGACCCTCTGGCGCGAGCGGCGCGAGCGCAAAGAGGTCCGGGCCACCGCCAACCGCCTGGCGAACTTCGACGACGCCAACCTGCGCCGTTCCGCCCAGGCCGCTGTCACGGCCGGGGCGAAGGTGGAGCGGGCCCTCGAGATCCTCGGGGACGAGGTGCCCGACCACCTTCGCTACGCGGGACGGCTGCGCCTCGAGCACAAGCAGGCCTCCCTCGACGAGCTCGGCCGCCTCGCGGACCCGCCGATGACCAAGGACGCCGTCGCCGGGCGCATCCGCCGGCTACTGGCCATGGCGGACAAGCGGGCCGCCGAGCGGGGCATCCCCGGGACGGACGCGGCCTCCGAAGGCTGAGCGCGGGATCACCGTCGACGGGATCTGGCCCCGGCGCTCCGCCCCCGATCACAATGGAGACGGATGGAATACGCCGCCGAGACGCGAGGTTGCCCGAGGTGGAGGCCGAGGGCGTCCTGCCCGCAGCCTCGCCTGACCAAGGAGGAAGCATGACCGAATACACCCTTCCGGAGCTGGACTACGACTACGCCGCGCTGGAGCCGCACATCTCGGCCCGCATCATGGAGCTGCACCACTCCAAGCACCACGCCACGTACGTCAAGGGCGCGAACACCGCCCTGGAGAAGCTGGCCGCCGCGCGTGAGGCCGGCGACTTCGGCTCCGTGAACCAGCTGTCGAAGGACCTCGCCTTCAACCTGGGCGGGCACACGAACCACTCGATCTTCTGGAAGAACCTCTCGCCGGAGGGCGGCGACAAGCCGACCGGCGAGCTGGCCGCCGCCATCGACGAGTACTTCGGCTCGTTCGACCAGTTCCAGGCCCACTTCACCGCCGCCGCCCTCGGCATCCAGGGCTCCGGCTGGGCCGTGCTGGCCTACGAGCCCATCGGCGGCAACCTGGTGATCGAGCAGTTCTACGACCAGCAGAACGGCGTGCCGGTCGCCACCATCCCGCTGTTCCAGCTGGACATGTGGGAGCACGCCTTCTACCTCGACTACCAGAACGTCAAGGCGGACTACGTCAAGGCGATCTGGAACATCGTGAACTGGGCCGACGTGCAGGCCCGCTTCGAGGCCGCCCGCGCCGGCGCCTCCGGCCTGATCCTCCCGGCCTGATCCACACCGCGCACCGGGGCGCTGACGTCGTGGCCCCACGACGTCAGCGCCCCGATGCGGGGAGGGGCTCGGCGCTCCGGCCCTGTCCCCACCGCGCGCCCGGACCGGGCGCGACCGCTCGACCGTACCGCCCCGGACCCACCGCCACGGGGACCACGCAACGCGAACTAACGAGAGAGACCACCATGACCAAGATCGCCATCAACGGCTACGGCCGCATCGGACGCAACATCGTGCGCGTGCTCAGGGACCGCGGCCACGAGAACCTCGAGCTGGTCGCGGTGAACGACCTCGCCGACCCCGAGGACCTGTTCTGGCTGACCCAGTACGACACCATCCTGGGCCGCTACCCGGGCGAGCTGGAGCGGACCGAGAAGGGGTTCCGCATCGACGGCCGCGACGTCGCGTTCTTCCAGGAGGCCGACCCGACGAAGCTGCCGTGGGGTGAGCTCGGCGTGGACCTGGTCATCGAGTGCACCGGCATCTTCACGACCGGCCCCAAGGCGCAGGCCCACCTCGACGCCGGGGCCAAGAAGGTCCTCATCTCCGCTCCCGCCAAGGAGGTCGACGGCACCTTCGTGATGGGTGTGAACGAGCACACCTACGACGCGGAGACGATGCACATCGTCTCGAACGCCTCGTGCACCACGAACTGCCTGGCCCCGATGGCGAAGGTCCTCAACGACGAGTTCGGCATCGTGGACGGCATCATGACCACGATCCACGCGTACACCGGCGACCAGAACCTGCACGACAACGTGCACAAGAAGGATCGCCGTCGGGCGCGCGCCGCCGCCCAGAACATGGTGCCCACCTCCACGGGCGCGGCCAAGGCCATCGGCGAGGTCATCCCGGAGCTGAAGGGCAAGCTCGACGGCTTCGCCATGCGGGTGCCCACCATCACCGGCTCGGCCACCGACCTGACCGTGGAGCTGACGCGCCACGTGGAGGTCGAGGAGATCAACGCGGCGTTCAAGAAGGCCGCGGAGTCCGGTCCGCTGCAGGGCCGCCTGGTCTACTCGGAGGACCCGATCGTGTCCTCGGACATCATCACCTCCCCGGCGGCGTGCACCTTCGACGCCCCGCTGACCAAGTCCATCGGCCAGACCGTGAAGATCATCGGCTGGTACGACAACGAGTACGGCTACACCTCCCAGCTCATGGACTTCGCAGACCTCATCGGCTCGAAGCTCTGAGCCCGCACGGCGCCCGACGGCCCGGGCCGACGGTTCCTCCGTCGGCCCGGGCCGTCCGCCTAGACTGCACCGTGAACCGACCCCGCTCCGGCACCCCAGGAGGCATCATGCCCGCACCGACCCTCACCGATCTGCTCGAGGCCGGCGTCGCCGGCCGCACCGTGCTCATCCGGTCCGACCTGAACGTCCCGCTGGACGGGGACACCGTCACCGACGACGGCCGCATCCGGGCCTCGCTGCCCGCGATCCGGGACCTGGCCGAGGCCGGTGCGCGCGTGATCGTCATGGCCCACCTGGGCCGCCCCAAGGGTGAGCCGGACCCCGCGTACTCCCTCCGTCCGGTCGCCGCGCGCATGGCCGAGCTGCTGGGCGCCGACGTCGCCCTGGCCGCGGACGTGACCGGGGACGACGCGCGCGCGAAGGCCGCCGCCCTGCAGGACGGCCAGGTGCTGTTGCTGGAGAACGTGCGCTTCGACGCCCGCGAGACCTCCAAGGACGATGCCGAGCGCGCCGCGCTGGCCGGCGAGATGGCGGCGCTGGCCGGCGACGACGGCGCCTACGTGGGCGACGCCTTCGGCGCGGTCCACCGCAAGCACGCCTCCGTGTTCGACGTCGCGGCACAGCTGCCGGCCCACCAGGGCCCGCTGGTCGCCGCCGAGCTCGAGGTGCTCACCCGTCTGACCGAGTCCCCGGAGCGGCCTTACGTCGTCGTGCTGGGCGGGTCGAAGGTCTCGGACAAGCTGGCCGTGATCGACAACCTGCTGGACAAGGCCGACACGCTGCTGATCGGCGGCGGCATGCTCTTCACGTTCCTCAAGGCGCAGGGCCACGAGGTGGGCGCCTCCCTGCTCGAGGAGGACCAGCTCGACACCGTCCGCGAGTACCTGCGCCGCTCCGAGGCCGGGGCCGCCCGCATCGTGCTCCCCACGGACATCGTCATGGCCTCCGGCTTCGCGGCCGACGCCGAGCACGAGGTCCTGGCCGTGGACGCCCTCACCTCGGGCGCGCACGGCGCGTCCGCCATGGGCTTGGACATCGGCCCCGAGACGGCCCGGGCGTTCGCGGAGCAGATCCGCGGCGCCCAGACCGTGTTCTGGAACGGCCCCATGGGCGTGTTCGAGTTCCCGGCCTTCGCGGAGGGCACCCGGGCGGTGGCCCGGGCCCTCACCGAGGCCTCCGCGGCCGGCGGCCTGTCGGTGGTCGGCGGCGGCGACTCCGCGGCGGCCGTGCGCACGCTCGGCTTCGCCGACGACGCGTTCGGCCACATCTCCACCGGCGGCGGCGCCTCCCTCGAATACCTCGAGGGCAAGGAGCTCCCGGGCGTCACCGCCCTGGTCGGCGAGGGGCGGGCGTGAGCATGGCGGAGCAGACCACACGCGTGCCGCTGATCGCGGGCAACTGGAAGATGAACCTGGACCACCTCGAGGCCGTCACCCTGGTGCAGCGCCTCACGTGGCTCCTCACGGACGCGGACCATGACCAGGAGGCCGTGGAGGTCGCGGTGTTCCCGCCCTTCACGGGCCTGCGGGCCGTGCAGACGCTCGTCACCGGCGACCGCCTGGACCTCGCCTACGGCGCGCAGGACCTCTCGCCCGAGGACGCCGGCGCCTACACGGGCGACGTCTCCGGCGCGTTCCTGGCCGCGCTGGGGTGCCGCTACGCGATCGTGGGCCACTCCGAGCGTCGCACCCTCCACGGGGAGGACGACGCGCTCGTCGCGCGCAAGGCCGCCGCGGCCCTGCGCCACGGCCTCACCCCGGTGATCTGCGTGGGCGAGGGCCTGGAGGTGCGCCAGGCCGGCCGGCACGTCGAGCACACGCTCGCCCAGCTGGAGGGCTCGATCGCGGGCCTGTCGGCGCAGGACGTGGCCGGCGTCGTCGTCGCCTACGAGCCCGTGTGGGCGATCGGCACGGGCGAGGTCGCCGGCCCCGAGGACGCGCAGCAGATGTGCGCGGCCCTGCGCGCCCGCGTGGCCGCACTGCACGGCGACGACGTCGCCGCCGGACTGCGGATCCTCTACGGCGGCTCCGTGAAGTCCTCCAGCGCGCCGGCGCTGCTGGCGCAGCCAGACGTGGACGGCGCCCTCGTGGGCGGCGCCAGCCTCGACGCGGACGAGTTTGCTAAGATCGTCCGGTTCGACCAGGCCTGATCCGTCCGGCCCGACCGACCGCATTCTCCGTGACGGCCCCGGCGCGCGCCGGGGCCGCACCTCGACCCGAGGAGCCCTCCCGTGGACGTCCTGACCCTGGCCCTGCAGATCCTCGTGGTCGTGCTCAGCGTGGTCATCGTGCTGCTCATCCTGCTGCACAAGGGCCGCGGCGGCGGCGTCTCGGACATGTTCGGCGGCGGCGTGACCAGCTCGATGAGCTCCTCGGGCTCCGCCCAGCGTCTGCTCACCCGCCTGACCGTCGGCTCCGTGGTCGCCTGGGGTGTCGTGATCGCCCTGCTCGGCGTCCTGCCGCGTCTGACCATGGAGTCCTGAGGCCGCCCCGCCGGGCCCCGACGCGAACGCCCCGCACGGAAGATCCGTGCGGGGCGTTCGCGCGTCCCGGACCGGTGGGGCGCCGGGGGCCCCTCAGCGTTCGGAGGCCTGCACGGGGGAGAGGTCCGTGCGCGGCAGGCCCTGGTGGAGCACGGCGCCGAAGACCTCGTCCGGGTCCAGGCGGCGCAGCTCCTCGGCCAGGCAGTCCTGGATCGTCCGGCGTGGCAGGGAGATGCGCTGCACCGGCCGGCCCTGCTGATAGAGCCGGGCCACCTGCGACTGCGAGCGGGAGAGCACCACGTCCCCGTCCGTGCACCGCAGGCGCACCGCACGGATCCCGTGGCCGACCTTCGAGTGCGCGATCGTCACGGGCACCTTCAGGGTCAGGGTGAGCCACGCCGCGAGCAGCATGGTGCTGGGGGAGTCCGGCGCCCCGTCCACCGTCACCGAGCGCAGGGTGGCCACGTCGAGCGTGTCGAAGATCCCGGCCACCTGGATCCGCCACAGCGTCAGGCGCGTCCAGGCCAGGTCGGTGTCCCCCTCATGGTGGCCCGCGCGCAGAGCCCACAGGGCGGGCTCGGCCGCGGACGCCGAGGCCGTGTCCGTGATCCGGCGATGGGCCAGGCGACCGAGCGCCGTCGCCGAGGGGACCCCGGGTGGCACCCCGGGCCACCACACGACGATGGGCGCATCGGGCAGGAGCAGCCCGGAGACGAGCGACTCGTCGGCGTGGGCGTTCTCCCCGGCGCACCACAGCACCACGACGTCGGAGGCGCCGGCGTCGCCCCCGACCCGGATCTCGGCGTCCAGGCGGGTGGGGGCCGCGGGGTCGCCCAGGGCCAGGACGACGATGCGGCACGGGTGTTCGAGCGAGGCCGCGTTGGCGGCCTGGACGGCGGACTCGATGCCGGCGTCGTCCGTGCTGATCACGAGCGTGAGGACGCGGCCGAGGGCCACGACCCCGCTCTTCTCGCGCAGCTGCGTGATGCGCTTGGCCACCTGGGAGGTGGTGGTGTCGTGCATGCGGATCTTCACGGGCGCCTCCAGCTTCGTCCGTCGCGGGCCATGAGGGCGTCGGCCGAGGGCGGTCCCCACGTGCCCGGGGCGTAGGGCTCGGGCTGGGTGCCCAGGCTCGCCCAGTGCTCCTCGAACGGGTCCACGATCCGCCAGGACAGCTCCACCTCGGCCTGGCGCGGGAACAGCGGCGGCTCCCCGAGGAGCACGTCGAGGATGAGACGCTCGTACGCCTCGGGGGAGTCCTCGGTGAAGGCGTGGCCGTAGCCGAAGTCCATCGTGACGTCGCGGATCTCGGTCTGCGTGCCGGGCACCTTGGACGCGAAGCGGATGGTGACGCCCTCGTCCGGCTGCACCCGGATGACGATGATGTTCTGCCCGAACTCGTCCCCGTCGTGGACGGGGAACAGCAGGTGCGGGGGCTTCTTGAAGACGACGGCGATCTCCGTCACCCGCCGGCCGAGGCGTTTGCCGGCCCGCAGGTAGAACGGCACGCCCTGCCAGCGCCGCGTGCGGATGCCCACCTTGAGCGCGGCGTACGTCTCCGTGACGGACGCCGGGTTGAAGCCCTCCTCGTCGAGGAATCCCGTGACCCGCTCGCCGCCCTGCCAGCCGGAGGTGTACTGGCCGCGGGCGGAGGCCGCCGCGAGTCCCTCGGGCGTGTCCGGGACGGTCACGGCCTCGAGGACCTTCTCCTTCTCCGCGCGCAGATGGTCCGCGTCGAACGAGATCGGCTCCTCCATCGCGGTGAACGCGAGCAGCTGCAGGAGGTGGTTCTGGATGACGTCGCGCGCCGCGCCCACGCCGTCGTAGTAGCTCGCCCGTCCACCGATGCCGATGTCCTCGGCCATCGTGATCTGGACGTGGTCCACGTGCTCCGCGTTCCAGAGCGGCTCGAACATCCGGTTGGCGAACCGGAACGCGAGGATGTTCTGCACCGTCTCCTTGCCGAGGTAGTGGTCGATGCGGAACACCGCGTCCGAGGGGAAGACGCGCTCGATCACAGCATTGAGCTCCTGCGCGCTGGCCAGGTCGTGGCCGAAGGGCTTCTCGATGACCACGCGGCGCCACGGGCCCTCGGCCGGCTGCGACCGGTCGGCCAGGCCCTGGTCGGCCAGGTGGCGGGAGACGGCCTCGAACCAGTCCGGCGGGATGGAGAGGTAGAACGCGGTGTTCCCCCGCGTGCCGCGTGAGGTCTCGAGCTCGGCGAGCACCTCGTCGAGACGGACGTAGGCAGCCTCGTCGTCGAACGCGCCGGAGACGAAGCGCAGACCGCCCTGGAACTGGTCCCACACGGTCTCGTCGAACGTGGTCCGGGAGGAGGCCTCGACAGCGGCGCGCACGTAGTCGGCGAACTCCTCGTCGGACCAGCTGCGGCGACCGAAGCCGACGAGGGAGAACGCCGGCGGCAGCAGGCCGCGTTGGGCCAGGTCGTACATGGCCGGCAGGAGCTTCTTCTTCGCCAGGTCGCCCGTCACGCCGAACAGCACGAGCGCCGACGGGCCCGCGATGCGGGTCAGGCGCCGGTCACGGGGGTCGCGCAGCGGGTTGCGGGGGGCGGTCCGGGACTCACCGGCCACGGACGGCGCTCCTCAGGGCCTCGATGCCCGCGTCGCGGCGGCGCAGGTGCAGGGTGACCACGGGGCGGCCGAGATCGCCCAGCACCCGGGCGTCGCCCGCTGCCTGCGCGGCGATGAGCCTGCCCAGGGAGAACGGGCGGCCGGGCACCTCGAGGTCCAGGCCGGCGTCGCCGGTGATCTGCAGGAACACGCCGACGGCCGGGCCGCCCTTGTGGAACTGTCCGGTGGAGTGCAGGAACCGCGGACCCCAGCCGAACGTGACCGGGCGGCCGACCAGGTCCGCCAGGTCCGCGCGCAGCTCCTCGAGCTCGGCGTCGTCATGACGGGAGAGGTAGGCGTGGACCGCCAGGTAGCCGCCCTCGGGCACCAGTGCCGCCGTGGCGCGCAGCACGCCGGCCAGGTCCGGGGCAGAGGTCACGGACGCCGGGCCGGAGACCTCGACACCCTCCACCTCGCCGTCGGCCGGCCGCTCGGCGGCGGGGCCGTCCAGCAGGGTGCGGGCGGCGGCCTTGGCGGCCTCCACGTCCGGCTGGTCGAAGGGGTTGATCCCGAGCAGCCGGCCGGCCACCGCGGTGGCCACCTCCCACAGCAGCAGCTGGGAGAC